>CAMLEQ010000133.1 GCA_946479015.1 uncultured Gemmatimonadota bacterium
CCGCGCTCGAACAGGTAGCTGGAGTCGAGCGGCACGCGGATGGTCCGCGCGGTCACGCCACCGGCCCGGTTCTCGGGAAGGCGCGCCACTTCGGCCTCGTTCAGGAAGGCGCTCTCCTCCAGCCCGCCCGCCATGAGCACGAGGTCGCGCAGCGTCATCCCCTCGCGGTACTGCACCCGCCCGCTCTTCCGCACGGCGCCGCTGATGGACACGTAGCGGTGCGGCCGGAAGTCGGCCACGGAGAAGACACGGATCTGGTCGTCCTCCTGGAGCGCCAGATCGTTGGTCGGCGTGCCGCTGCCGTCGCGGAAGCTGGAGCGGAGTTGCACGCGGCTGGAGTCGGGTAGGTACCGCGTGATGAGCACCTCCCCGAGATACGCGTCGGGCTTGAGCCCGCCGGCGCGCCGGATCGCCTCGGAGAGGCGCATCCCCGACGTGAACCCCTGCGGGCCAGGCGTCCACACGCTCCCCGCGACGCCGATGCGATCGCGAACGCGCGCCGACACGGAGAACACGCGCACGACATCCCCCGGCATCATCGCGAGCGTGGCGCCGAGCTCCCCCGCCGATGCGGCGGCGTCGGCGCCGCCGCTTCCCGCACCCGCCTGCACGCCACTACCCGGCGTGACGTCGAGCACCACGCGGTCGCGCCCACCCGGCGCGCGCTGCGCCGGCGGCAGGATGCGCTCCACCTGCACGCGCTCGCGCGAGGCGGCGGCGGTGTAGCCCCCCGCCGCGCGGATGGCGTCGGCGAGCGTCTCCCCTTCCTTCAACTCGTACGTGGCCGGCCGGATCACCTCGCCCACCACGCGCACCCGCGCGCCGTGCACGGGCACGAACACCACGTCCCCGGACTCGAGCCGCGCGTCGTGCGACGCGTCACCGCGCAGGAGGTAGTCGTACACGTCGAGCACATCCACGAGCTTCCCGGCGCGGCGGATCTCGATGCGGCGAAGGCTCCCGTTCTCCGTGGGGCCGCCCGCGGCGTACAGCGCGCTGAGCGCGGTCCCCGCGCTCGACACGCGATAGCTCCCGGGGCGCGCGACGTCGCCGACCACGAACACCTGGTTCACGCGCAGCCGCGAGACGCTCACCGAGAAGTGCGTGGTCGCGCCGGGGCCGCGGCGGATCCCGGAGTACACGCGGCCGAGACGGGTGTACAGCAGATCCTCGAGCTCCCCCATCGTGAGGTTCGCGACGTAGAGCTGTCCCACCTGCGGGATGACGACGAACCCCTCGCGCGTCACGCTCAGCGGATAGGCGTTCTCCACGTCGCCGGTGAGGATGAGCACGAGCTGGTCCCCAGGTCCCAGCCGGTAGCTCTCCCCCACGGGGCCGGTGACGTCGGCGTCGAACTGCGTGGTCGGGGTGGAGAAGAGGTCGAGCCCGAACACGGTGAAGCCGCTGTCCGGGGGCGCCACGGGCACCCCCTCCCGCGTCCTGCACGCGACGCGCGCGCGCGGCGCCTCACGACCGTCGAGCCGTACGGTGCTGTCGAGCATCGTCGTGTCCGCGCCGACGGCTGCCGCGGGGCGAGCGCTCGTCGTGTCGACGGGAAGCGTGTCGCATACCACCGCCGGCCCGAGTCCCACGAAGGGGGGGAGCGGCGCGCGCCCCAGTGAATCGAGCTCCAGCGAGTCCGCGAGCCCGAGCGCCCGGATGGCGCTGAACGTGGCGCTGTCGGGCGCCGTAGCCGCGGTCGAGTCGCCGCCGGTGAGATACGGGTCGAGCAGATCCTCCGGATACCCCTCGGCGCGCAGCCGCGCTCGCACCTGGTCCGGTGTGAGTCCGCTCGAGCGAAGCCGGTCGCGCAGCTTGGCGACGAGATCGGGGCGGGTCTGGAGAAGGGTGCGCGCCTGGTCGGGGGTCGGACGGCTCTGAGCGTGCGCGGGCGCGGCAATGATCAGGAGCGAGACGCCGATGGCGGCGAATCGCGCGGACAGCTGTCGCATGAAGTGCGTAGTGCGGCGGGAGCGTGCGCGTGAGGCGGGAGGTGGGCATGCGCCCCGCCGGTGCCACTCGGCGGGGCGACACATCCGTGCATGTTAGCGGGCGCGACGGGGAGCAGCAAGGCGGCGTGGGCCGTCACCGCTGCGAGTCAGGCATCTCACATCTGACGAGTCACGCAGCGGGGCGCCACGTGGAGGCGGGAGGGATGCGCCCACCGCCGGGCTCCGCGACGCGCGAGGCGGCGATCACTGCGCCGTGTAGCCGCCGTCCACGAGATAGGTGGCGCCGGTGATGAACGAAGCCTCGTCCCCGACCAGGAAGTCCACGAGCGCCGCGACGTCCTCCGGTTCGCCGAGCCGTCCGATCGGGTGCAGTGGAAGCACCTGCTCTTCCAGCCCCGCGATCATCGGCGTGCGGATGAACGCCGGCGCGACGGCCCCCACGCGGATGACGGCCGGCGCGAGGTCGAGCGCGGCCGACTGCGTGAGCCCCACCAGCCCGTGCTTCGATGCGGTGTACGGCGCGGCGTTCCTGAAGCCCACCACGCCCAGGATCGACGCCACGTTCACGACCACCCCGCGCGTCCCGCGCGCGCGCATCGCGGCCGCGGCGTACCGGATCCCGTAGAAGGCGCTGCCGAGGTTGGTGTCGATCACGCGGCGCCACGTCGCTCCATCCAGCTCGTCCACTGGTGCCTGGGCGCCGCCGATCCCCGCGTTGTTCACGAGCACGTCCAGCCCGCCCAGCTCCGCCACCGTGCGCTCGCCGAGCGCGCGCACGCTCTCCTCGCGCGATACGTCCGTCTCCACCGCCACTCCCCGCCCCCCATCCTTCACGATCGACTCTGTCACCCGCGCCGCATCCTTCTCGTGGATGTCCGCGACCGCCACCGCCGCTCCCTCCCGCGCGAGGCGGCGCGCGATCGCCGCGCCGATGCCGCTCGCCGCGCCGGTGACGATCGCCACCTTGCCGTCGTGCGCGGGCATCGTCACCAGGCTCCCGGCGACCGCCAGCTCACGCTCGCGCCCACGCGCGGGCGAGCGCCGTGGACGATCACGTGCTGCACGCCCACGTGCAGGCCCAGTCCCGTGCGCGTGCTCAGCACCGCGAGCCCACCCCCAGCCATGAAGCGGAAGCCATCGCGCGTGAACGTCGAATCGCTCAGCGCGAACAGCGACCCGAATTGCCGGTCGAAGCGCGCGGGATCGTCCACGCGCAGGCGTCCCCACACCGCCTCCGGCGTGGCGAAGGCGATCACGCGGAGCGTGCCGTGCGTGCCCACGAAAGTGACCGACGGGCCGGCCGCGGCGGCGCGCGACTGCCCTCCCCGCGGAAAGCCCACGCCCGCCTCGGCGTGGAGCGCGAACGTGGCGTAGCCCTGCGACAGCGGATCGATCCCCGACCACCGGGCCAGGCGAAGCGTCGCGGCGGCGCCGCCCATCGGATACTCGGAGCAGTGCAGCATGGCGCCGCAGTCGGGGATCATGTACGCGCCGGTGCCGCTCACGCTCAGCACTCCATGCAGGAACGCCAGGTCGACCTGGGCACCCACCGTGTGCAGCGGCAGATCCTGCTCGGCGCTCAGCTTCCCGTAGCCGTAGAGGACGTCGAAGCCGATGCCGACCAGCCGACGCATGCCGAGCTGGGCCGGCGCGACGAGGGGGGGCAGCGCACCCACGGGCGTGAGCACCGTGGCGAAGTAGGTCGGAGCATCCGCCGGGCGCTGCGCGGCCAGCGGCGTGGAGGCCGCGCCCAGGGAGAGCGCCAGCGTCATCGCGAGCGATCGCGCGTGACGGAACATACCGCACCTTCGGCAGGACGACGGGCTCCATCATCGTGCCGGGTACCGATGCTGGCAATAGGGGAGCGGCGGGGCGCATGGCGTCACGCTCGCGGCCGCCGTGCGCGCCGGTGCGCCCACGGGATCGCGATGCCGCCGGCGCATGGCGTCGATCAGTGTCGGGACGCTCGATCGTCCTCCGACCGTGCCACCGATCGCTCGTACGCGGTGAGCACGTGACTGCGCCCGATGAGCCCCACGACTTCGCCGGTGATCGGATCCACGACCGGCAGCGCGGGCGCGCCTCGCACGCCCATGCGACGCACCGCCTCCAGCAGCGAGTCGCGCGGCGACACGGTCTCGGACGGCCGGGCGACATCGGCCGCCACGAGCAGCGGGATCACATCGCGATTCTCCGCGGCGAGCCGGCTCAGGTCGGCGAGCGTGATCATCCCCACCAGGTGGCGCTCCTCGTCGATCACCGGAAAGTAGCTCTGTTCCGACCGTCCGAGATGGGTGAGCACGCTCGCCATGCTCGCGCTCTCCCCGATCACCTGCGGGTTCGGATCGAACGCATCGCCCACCAGCACTCCCGCCAGGGCGTCCTGGTCCGTCCCCTGCTCGATGCGTTCGCCGCGGCGGCGAAGCCATCCGCTGTACAGCGAGTCCGGCTCCAGGCGGCGCGACACGACGTGGCAGAGCACCGTCGCCAGCATCAGCGGCAGCACGATCGCATAGTCGTTCGTCATCTCGAACACGATGAGGATGCCGGTGATCGGCGCGTTCGTCGCGCCGGCGATCAGCGCGCCCATCCCCACGAGCGCGTACGCCTCGGGGTGAATCCCCATCCCGGGGAAGAGGCTCGCGAGCGCGACCCCGAACGCGCCGCCGGTGGCGGCGCCCACGTACAGCGACGGCGTGAACACGCCCCCCGAGCCGCCGAAGTTCAGCGTCACGGACGTGGCGACCACCTTGCCGATGGCGAGCAGCGCGAGCGCGTACCAGGCCATGCGCCCGAACACCTCGAGTCGCACGGCGAGGTGGCCGTACCCCACGAGCAGCCCCTGCGACATGTAGACCAGCACGCCCACCAGCAGTCCGCCGATCACGGGCAGCAGCGCGCGCGGCACCGGGAGGCGCTTCGCCACATCCTCGGCGAGGAAGTACGAGCGCACGAACAGTACGGAGACGAGCCCCGTCACCACCCCCAGCAGCGGATAGAACAGGATCACCTCGCGCGCCAGCGCGTACCCGTACTGCCGCGGGATCGGGAACGCGGGGTGGTTGCCGAAGACGGCGCGCGAGACGAGCGCGGCGACCACGCTGCTGACGACGATGGGGGAGAAGCTCCCGGCGGCGAAGGAGCCGAGGATCTCCTCGATCGCGAAGAAGGCCCCCGCGAGCGGCGCGTTGAAGGCGGCGGAGATCCCCGCCGCCGCGCCGGCTCCGACGAGCACCTGCATGCGGCCGGGGCTCGATTGGAAGATGCGGCCGAGGAAGGAGCCGATCGCCGAGCCGAGCACGGCCACCGGCCCCTCGCTCCCGGCGGAGCCGCCGCCGCCGAGCGTGATCGCGCTCGCCGCGGTGCGCGCGAGCGCCGGCATCGCGGGGATCTCGCCGCCGCGCCGCACCACGGCGAGCTGCACGTCCGGCACGTTCATCCCCTCGTGCCCGCGCCCCAGACGGCGCATGACCCACCAGGCGGTGGTCAGCCCCGCCGCGGTGAGCAGGGGGCGATAGGCCAGCAGGGCGTGGCGCGACAGGAAGGTGCCCGGCCAGCGGTAGAAGGCACCGTACGCGAAGTCGATCGCCTTGTAGAAGGCGACCACGCCGAGCGCCCCGGCGAGCCCGATGACGACGGCGAAGCCGATGAGAATCGCGTTCTCGCTGAACTCCCGCGTCTCGAACCACTCGATGACGCGCCGCCAGCGCTCCGCCGCCGGCTGCGCGGCGGCATCGAACTGCCGGTCGAAGTGCCGGCGCGCGCGATGCGCGCCCGCGCGCAGCCGACGCCAGGCGGGGTGTGCGCCACGCCGGGTGGTGAGGTCTCGCGCGCCGGCCTCGCCGCGCGACTCGTGCGATGTACGGTCTCCGTCCGGTCCCGCGGTCGGCACCGTCGTCTCCCTCCTCCAGCCGAGCGCTCCGTGTGCGAAGGGCGCCGCGCCGCTCTTGCGCCGCCCGCCCGCGCCATGCATCACTCAATGTATCGACGTTGACGCAATTTCTCTCGTCCGACGCCCGGATGGCTGATGGATTCTTCCCGTGCACCTGCACCGGCCGCGGTGGCCGCGGCGGTCGAGCAGGTCCGCGCCCTCGTGCAGGCGCTCGGTCAGTCCGCGCGGCAGGTCGAACGGCGCAGCGGCGTGACGAACGCGCAACTGTTCGTGCTCCAGTGCCTCGAGCGTGGCGGGAGCCTGGCCATGGGCGAGCTCGCCGCACGCGCGCTCACGCGGCAGAACTCCGTCTCCGCCGTGGTCTCGCGGCTCGAGCGTGACGGGCTCGTGCGCCGTACCCGCGCGACCGGCGACGCCAGGCGGGTGCTGGTCTCACTCACGGCGCGCGGCCGCGCCGTAGCGGCGCGGGCGCCGGAGCCGCCCACTGCGCGACTGATCGCGGCGCTCGAGCGTCTGGGCGGTGGTCACGCGCGCGCCGTCACGCGCGCGCTCGCGCCGCTCACCCGTGCGCTCGGGGGCACCAGCCGCCCACACATGCTGTTCGAGGAGGGCGACGGCGCGGCTCCCGCGCCATCGCCGCGCACCCGCGCCCCACGGCGCCGGGTACAGCAGTGAGCCCCACGAGCGTCCGCGGCCGCTTCATCCTGCGCGTCGGCATCCTGCGCGTGGGTCTGCCGCTCGCCGTGATCGTGAGCATCTGGGCGGTCGTGGCGCAGTTCGGCACCACGTTCGAGCACCTGCGGACGGCGGCCGGCGCGGCCCGGCTGCTCGGGACGCTCCTCCTGATCGTGGCCGAGTGGATGCTGGGCGCCGGCTGGCTGGTCGGCGCGGTCCTCTGGCAGTGGAGAGAACGCTCGGCGGCGTCGCGCGACGGCGCCAGGTGACACGCCGCCGCCGCTCCCGCGTCACCGCAGCGTGTACAGGTACGCCGCCATGTCGCGCGCGTCCTGCCGCGATACGCCGAGCAGCGGCATCGCCGTCGCCGGCTCGATCGCCTGGGGCGCCTGGATCCAGCGGATCAGATACTCCGGGGTGTTCGGCACCTCGCCCGCGATGTAGGTGCGCCGCGACCAGAAGTCGAGCGGCGGCCCGACGGTAGCCGTGGCCCCGTCCACGCCGGGGATCGTGTGGCAGGAGCCGCACCCGTACTTCTGCAGCGCCGCCTTCCCCCGCGTCGCATCGCCCCCCGCGACGATCACCGCCGTCCCCCCCTGCGCCTGTCCGCACCCCGCCGCCGCGCCGGCGAGCGCCAGCGCGAGCACCGCCATCACCGTGCTCCCCCGCACACGCCGCGCGCGCAGCTCGGCCATCGACGGTCCCTCAGTAGCTGCAGGTGGGCACGACGAACAGCGCGATCCCGTTGAACACGATGAGCGCCGAGAAGATCGTGCTCATCAGGATCCCGGCGAACGCCATGTAGCGGTAGGCGCGAGCACGGTCGGAGTCGACGATGTCCATGCGCCAGTCCACGCGCTTCGCGGGCCGGTACAGCCGCCACTGTCGTGCCGACACCCACAGCGCGCCGAGCGCGATCAGGAGGAGCACGATCACCGCGATCAATGCCGTCACCCACGTGCCGCTCAGCGACGGCGTGGTGAGCGGCTCGCCGAGCGGGAAGCACGAGTGAGCCACCACGGAGTACCCGATCAGCTCCGACAGGCTCCACGCGACGGGCGATCCGAGCAACCCGAACCAGAGCGCCCACCAGCTCACCCGCTCGCCCGCCACCGCCGTCGTCGTCATGCGCGCAACTCCTTCCCGCTTCCCGCTTCCCGCTTCCCGCTTCCCGCGCCTTTCATCACGCCCACCGTGGCGTCAGGTACAGCGACACGAACACGCACAGCCACACCACGTCCACGAAGTGCCAGTACATCGCCGCGTTCGTCACCGCGAGGTGCCGCTCGGCGGTGAACGTTCCCATCCACGCCCACACCTGCACCACCAGGAGCATGAGCAGCCCCAGGATCACGTGCGCGCCGTGAAAGCCGGTGACCGTGTAGAACAGCGCGCCGAAGGCGCTGGACGACGGCCCGAACGACTTGTGGCTCCACTCGATCCCCTGGATCACCACGAAGATCAGGCCGAGCACGAACGTCACGAGGAGGCCGATGCGCAGCCGCATGCGCTCCCCTCGCTCGATCCCTCGCTCGGCCCAGATCAGCACGAGGCTGCTGATCACCAGCAACACCGTGTTCGGCAGCGCGAGCTTCAGGTCGAGCGGGCCGTCCGGCGGCCACGGGCCGCGCGACTGCGAGGCGAGGTAGAAGTAGCTGAACAGCAGGTACGCGAACAGCGCCCCCTCCGTGGCGATCACCCACACCATCGCCCACCAGCCGGGGCTCCGCGTGAGCCGGTTGCCCAGCGGCAGCGCCGCGGGCGTCGCGATCGTCGTCATGCCACCGCTCCTCCCTCCATGCTGCGCGGCCAGAACCAGGCCACCAGCGTCGCGAACACCCCGAGCGCGCCCACCCCCACCAGCCACCACAGTCCGAACACCGCGCCGTAGAACGCCGCGAGCGTTGCGACCGAGAGCAGGAAGGGAAGGATCGAATCCTCCGGCATGCGCAGCACGGACATCTCCTCCGCCTCCAGTGGCGACGTGCCGACCGTCTCACGCCCCTCGGCGAGCACCGGCCCCCGGAACACCTCGCTCTTCCCCTCCGCTTCCTCGCCGCGCGCGCGCGTCGCCGCGAGCCGGTCCTCCCACAGGGGATAGCCGCTGCGCACCGTCGGGATCACCGCGAAGTTGTACGGCGGCGGCGGCGATGGGGTCGACCACTCCAGCGTGCCGGCGTCCCACGGGTTCGGCCCCGCTTCGACACCGTGCCGCCGGCTGTAGACGATGTTGATCAGGAACAGCAGCACGCCGATCGCGAACAGGTACGCCCCGATCGTCGTGATCAGGTTCGGCAGGTCCCACCCGAGCCCCGCCGGATACGTGTAGACGCGACGCGGCATCCCGAGAATGCCGCTGATGTGCATCGGGAAGAAGCCGATGTTGAAGCCGATGAACATCACCCAGAAGTTCCACTTCCCCAGCCGCTCGTCGAGCAGGCGCCCGGTGATCTTCGGGAGCCAGTAGTAGAACCCCGCCATCACCCCGAACAGGTTGATCCCGATGAGCACGTAGTGCAGGTGCGCCACCACGAAGTAGGTGTCCGTCACCTGCCAGTCGTACGGCGTGGCCGCGGTGACCACGCCCGAGACGCCGCCGATCACGAACAGCACGATGAACCCGGCGGCGAACAGCATCGGCGTCTTGAACACCGGGCG
>CAMLEQ010000134.1 GCA_946479015.1 uncultured Gemmatimonadota bacterium
CGAGCGACTCGAGCCCCACCGCGTCCACGATGCCGGACGCCAGGCGGACGTAGCCCGCGGGTGGGAACGGGGGCGCCGCGTCGCCCGGAGCACGCGTCACGGCGCCACGCTGTACACGTCCAGCGGCTGACTCTTCCCGCGGAGCTCCATCGTGCCGCGCTCGCGGAGGGCGGGGGGCGCGGCGAGCGCGGCGCGCATCTCGCCGGTGAGGAGGATCTCGCCGCCACCAGCGGCGGCGCAGAGCCGGCTCGCGATGTTCACCACGTCGCCGATCACCGTGTACTCGAGGCGCCGCTCCGAGCCGATGTAGCCGGCGAAGCTCTCGCCGAAGTTGAGGCCGATCCCCACCTGCAGCGGCGGCCGCCCGGCCAGCCGCCAGCGGGCGTTCAACGCGTCGAGCTCGCGCATCATGTCGAGCGCCGCGGCCATGGCGCGGTCGGCATCGTCGGGGGCGGCGAGCGGCGCGCCCCACTGCGCCATCACCGCGTCGCCGATGAACTTGTCGAGCGTGCCGCCGTGCCGGAACACCACCTCCACCATCGCCGTGAAGTACTCGCTGAGCAGGTGCGCGACGTCGTCCGGCCGCATGCTCTCCGAGAGCGCGGTGAAGCCGCGGATGTCGCTGAACAGCACCGCGACGGTGCGCTTCTCCCCTCCGAG
The DNA here is from genome assembly GCA_946479015.1 of uncultured Gemmatimonadota bacterium. The sequence continues at coordinate 661 of CAMLEQ010000134.1, forward strand.
GCGCACCGCGTCGGCGCTGCCGGCGATGCGCGCGGCGAGATTCGGCGCGAAGAAGCGCTCGAAGTTGCTCCGCACGAGGGTCTCGTGGCGGATCCGCTCCGCGAACTCGCTGTTCTCGATGGCGACGGCGGCGATGTTGGAGAAGGCGACGAGGAAGTCCAGGTCGTCCTCGTCGAACCGCTGCGTGGCGGTGACGTTGTCCACGTAGAGGATGCCGCGCACGCGATCCTCGCCGCCGATGAGCGGCGCGCACATCGCGGAGCGCACGCTCTGCATGAGGATCGACTGTCCGCCGAACCGCTCGTCCTCCGGCGCGTTGTCGGAGAGCACGGCCACCTTCTCGTCCACCACCTTCCGCGCGATGGACTGCGGCACCGCGCGTCCGGCGAGTGGGCCGCGCCGGTCGCGCGAGATCTTGGGGACGCGCGCGCCCGCCGCGTCCACCAGCTCGATCGCGACGCGGTCGACGTCGAGGATCTCGAACACCATCCCGGCGATCCGGTCGAGGAGGGCGTCGATGTCGATGGCCCGGGAGAGCCCCTTCGCCACCTCGAGCAGGAGGGCGAGCTTCTTCTCCGTCTCCTCGCGCGCATCCTCGGCCACCGTGGTCGCGGCGCGCACCTCGGCGAGATTGGTGGCGCGGAAGACGGTGGAGAGCACGCTGGTGGGCTGCTTCACCGGTCGCTCCCGCACGATCGTGGAGCCGGCGGGGGCGGTGGCGGTGGGCTGGTCGGCGCCGGCGTGGGCGATCGCGAGCGGCGCGGTGATCACGGTGATGCGGAACGGCACCTTGCCGAACATGATCACGTCGCCCGCGGAGAGCTCCGCCGCATCCACGCGTGCACCGTTGACGAACGTGCCGTTGCTCGATCCCAGGTCGCGCAGATGCACCACGGCGTGGTCGCACGCGAGCTCCGCGTGCCGCCGCGAGATCGTGGGGTCGAACAGCGGAATGTCGCTGCTCGACGCGCGCCCGACGACCAGAGTGGCCCCTTCGCGCAGCTCGAAGCTCTGATCGTCGGTGGTGCTGGTGAGCTTGAAGGGCATGACGGTTCAATATGGTCGGTACGAGGGGCAATCTCCATGAGCAAGGGGGTGGGGGCCAGGGGGATCCAGGACCTGGGTGCTAGACCACCGTGAAACGCGTGTGGCGTGTGGGAGACTGACGGATAGAGGGCTTGGGGACGGCGCGTGTAGGCTCGGCCATAGGTGAGCTCTCTCTACATCCAAACCCACACGCGCCCTGCCTCCCTCCTCATCCCGTCAGTCTCCCACACGCCACACGCGTTTCACGGTGGTCCAGCGACTAGGTCCCGGATCCCCCCCGCCCCCGGCCTCCGTTGCCGCTCCTCGCCCGCCCGATCGCCGTCAGCATCGCGCGCGCCTTGTTCTCCGTCTCCTCCCATTCGCGCGCGGGGACGGAGTCGGCCACGATGCCGGCGCCGGCCTGGACGGAGGCCACGCCGCCGGCGATCACGCAGGTCCGGATGGTGATGGCGAGATCCATCCGCCGGTCGCCGGCGGCGATGTACCCCACCGCGCCGGCGTACGGACCGCGGCGCTCCGGCTCCAGCTCGTCGATGATCTGCATCGCGCGCACCTTCGGGGCGCCGGTCATCGTGCCGGCGGGGAAGGTGGCCCGGAAGACGTCGATCGCCGACGCCGCGCCGCACAGCTCCCCCTCCACCTGGCTCACGATGTGGAGCACGTGGCTGTAGCGCTCCACCACCATCAGGTCGGTCACGCGCACGGTGCCGAACCGCGCGATGCGCCCCACGTCGTTGCGGCCGAGATCGACGAGCATCACGTGCTCCGCGCGCTCCTTCTCGTCGGCCAGCAGCTCGGCGGTGAGCGCCTCGTCCTCGGCGGGCGTGCGTCCGCGCGGACGGGTGCCGGCGATCGGGCGCACCGTCACGCGCCCGCCGGCCACGCGCACGAGCAGCTCGGGCGAGCTCCCCACCAGCTCCACGCCGTCGAGGATCAGATGATACATGTACGGCGAGGGATTGAGCGCCCGGAGCGCCCGGTAGAGCGCCGTGGAGTCGAAGTCGAGCGGCACCTCGATGCGGCGGGCGAGCAGCGCCTGGAAGCAGTCGCCGGCGAAGATGTACTCGCGGATCCGCTCCACGTCGCGCTCGAAGCGGTCGCGCGCGTAGGTGGACCGCCCCGTGGCGGGCGGAGCGTGCGGGTCGAGCTCGAGCGGCGGGAGCGCGGCTGGCGCGCGCAGGCGCGCGATCATCCGGTCGATCTCCTCCCACGCCTCGTCGTGCAGCCGCCGCAGGGCATCGGGGGAGGTGTCCGGCGCCACCGGCACGCTCACCACCACGCGCGCCTGGGCGCGAAGATTGTCGATGATCACCACCGCGCGCGTGAACACGAACACCGCGTCCGGCGCCGCGATGCCGCGCGGGGGCGCGTCCGGCAGCCGCTCGATGCAGCGCACCACGTCGTAGCCGAAGTAGCCCACGGCGCCGCTCCAGAACGCGCCCAGCTCGGGCACGTCCACCGGCTCGTGCTCGGTGACGCGCGTGCGCAGGTCATCGAGCGGGTCGGCGGGACGGCGCGCGCCATGCCACCCCCGCTCCGGCGTCCAGTCCTCGACCACGCCGTCGGTGAGGCGCCACGCCGCGCGTGGCTCCGTGCCGAGGAAGGTGTAGCGCGCCCACGTCTCGCCGCCGGCCGGCGCCGACTCGAGCAGGAAGGCGAACGGCCCGCGCCGCAGCTTGGCGAAGGCGGACACGGGGGTATCGGTGTCGAGCAGGCAGTCGCGCCACACGGGAACGAGCCCGCCCGCCGCCGCCAGCGCGGCGAATCGCTCGAAGCTCTCTCCGGCGGCGCTTGCCGCACTCCGCCCTGCCGACGAGTTTACCGTCATGCCTCGCTTCTCCGCGGCACTCGGCGCCGCGATGTGTGTCGTGTTGGGGGTGTCGGCGGCGGCGCCGCGCGCGAGCGCGCAGGCGTGGAACGACGCGCGCTCGCTCGCGCTCGTGCGGCGCGCCACCGAGTTGCGCGCGGCGCAGCTCGCCGACACCGCGCTCCAGGACTACCGCGCAACGGCGCACGGCTACCTCTCCTTCCTCGCGCAGCTCGGCGAGGAAGGGCTCCGCGAGCCGCCCAAGGTGGTGAAGACGGACGAGCTGGCGCTGGAAGTGTACTGGCGCGCGCCGGATCTGAGCAAGCAGGTGATCGTCGGCCGGCGCGACACGCTCCTGCTCCCCACCGACATCCACTACCACCGCGACCACCTCGGGATCGTCCAGAACAACTTCCCGAACATCATCCGCCTCGGCGAAGGGGACGAGGTGCGCGACGTCCCGCACCCGCTCTCCCCGGCCGGGCTCGGGGAGTACGACTTCGCCATCCGCGACTCCCTCGGCTTCCGGCTGCCGGACCGGACGCTGAACGTGTACGAGGTGGCGGTCCGGCCGAAGGACGCGAACCAGCCCCGGATCGTCGGCGCGGTGTACATCGACCGCGCCACCGCGCAGGTGGTGCGCATGACCTTCGACTTCACGCGCCCCGCCTATCTCGACAAGCAGCTCGAAGACATCTCCATCGTGCTCGAGAACGCACTGGTGCACGGGCGCTTCTGGCTGCCCCGCCGCCAGGAGGTGGAGATCCGGCGCACGGGGACGTGGCTCGACTTTCCGGCGCGTGGGATCATCCGCGGCCGATGGGAGATCTGCTGCTACGAGGTGAACTCCGGGCTCTCCCCGGCGCTCTTCCGCGGGCCGGAGATCGTGCAGGCATCGCCGCTGACGCTGCGCCGCTACGCGTGGCAGGGAAACATCCTCGACTCCCTTCCCGCCGACGTGCGCGCGGCCACCGGCGCCGACGTGCAGCACGTGCAGGAGGAGGCGCGCCGCCTCGTGCAGGCGCAGGCGCTCTCCCGCGCCAGCGGGGCGGCGCTCTCCGCGCGGCGCCTCTCCGACTTCGCGCGCGTGAACCGCGTGGAGGGGCTCGCGCTGGGCGCGGGCGCCACGCTCCGCTTCGGCGCCGGCGTGAGCGCCACCGCCAACGGCCGGTGGGGGTTCGACGATCACCAAGCGAAGGGGCGGGCGCGATTCGAGCTGCGCCGCGCCGACGGACGGGGGGTGCAGCTCTTCGCCCTCCGCGACTACCGCGATGCGAGCGATCTGCCCGAGAGCTCGCTGCTGGTGAACAGCATCGCCGCCCAGGAGACCGGCACCGACCGCACCGATCCGTACGACGTGCGCGGGGCCGGCGTGGGCGTGGACGTGGGAGAGTGGCTCGGACTGCGCTGGCACGTCGAGGGGGCGCACGAGCTCCAGGATCCGCTCGAGGTACACGCGCGGCCGTGGTCGGGATCGTACGAGCCCACCGTGCCCGCGTGGTCGATCACCGAGGAGCGCGTCGCGCTCGCACTCGAGCGCCCCACCTCCCCCGCGTTCTGGGGGACGTCGCTGCGCGTGCGCGCCGAGCTGCGTGGCGGATGGTTCACCGGACGCGACACCACCATCGACTACGGGCAGCCGTACTTCGGGCGTGCCTTCCTGGCCGCCGAGCTGGAGCGCCCGCTCGGCGCGCGGCGGCTCGTGACGCGCACCACGTTCGGCATCGCGGGCGCGAAGCCGGAGCTGCCGCCGCAGGAGTACGTGTTCCTCGGCGGCCCGGTGAGCGCGCCGGGCTACGACTTCCACCGCTTCGCGGCGAAGCTCGGCGCGAGCCAGCACGTGGAATGGCGCACGCCGATCCCCTTCGTCCCGCTCTCGCTCGGCGAGTTCGGCCGGGCGCCCGGGCGCGCGACGCTCGCGCCGTGGGTACACGTCGCCTACGTGGGCGACGCCGCGCCCTTCGCCGCCCCCGCGCGCGGCTGGTACCCGTCGGTGGGGGTGGGGATGTACCTGCTCTTCGATACCATCCGCCTCGATGTGGCGCGTGGGTTGCGAGAGGGACGCTGGTCGTTCGCGGTGGACCTCACCCGCGACCTCTGGCCCATTCTCTGACGGGCGCCGCGGGCGCTTCCGCCGCCCGCGCGGCGGGCGCGGCGCGGCAGGCGGAGCCCGGCATGCATCTCCCGATCGCGTCGCTCATTCACAGCTACGGCTACTACATCCTCTTCCTGCTCGTGGCGATGGAGAGCCTCGGGATCCCGCTCCCGGGGGAGACGGCGCTCGTGACCGCCGCCGCCGCCGCCGCGCTCGGCGAGCTGTCCATCGTCACGGTGATCGTCGTGGCGGCCGCGGCCGCGATCATCGGAGACAACATCGGATACTGGATCGGCCGCGAGGGAGGGATCGCGCTCGTCCGGCGCTTCGGCAGGCGCCTGCACCTCGACACCGGCAAGCTGGAGCGCGTGCGCGGCTACTTCGTGCGGCACGGGGCGAAGACGGTGTTCTTCGGGCGCTTCGTCGCACTGCTGCGCACGTGGGCGGCCGTGATGGCCGGCGTGGGGTGCATGCGCTATCGCACCTTCACCTTCTGGAACGCGCTCGGCGGCGTGGTGTGGGCGTCCATCGTCGGGGTGCTCGGCTACCTCTTCGGGCGCGACCTGCCGGCGCTCGAGCGGCACATGTCGCGCGCGAGCTGGGCGCTCGTCGCGCTGGTGGTGGTGGGCGGCATGGTGCTGCTCGTCCTGCGCTCGCGCCGTCAGGGGCGGCGCCCGGCGTCCGGCAGCACGTAGCGCGCTCCCCGGAGCGCCGCCGGCAGCGTGGGCACCGACGACGTGCACCGCGGGTGCGGCGGTGCGTGAGCCCTTCCGCGCCATGCAGGGGTGCCGCGCGGGGCGGGGGCGGGGCAGATTCCGGGATCGACCGCGACCAGGAGCAGCGACGTGACCGACGTGAAGGTGGGGACCGTGGATGTGTACCTGCTCCGGCACGGTGCGGCGGGCTGGGAGACGCTCGTGCTCCAGCGGGCGGAGGGGACGCGCTGCACGGGCGCGTGGGAGGTCGTGCACGGGCGCATCGAGATGGGGGAGCGCCCCGAGGACGCCGCGCTGCGCGAGGTGCGCGAGGAGACGGGGCTCGAGGTGGAGCGACTGTACAACGTCACCGTGCAGCCTTTCTACCTGCACATGTTCTCCGCCGTCATGCTCGCCGTGGCGTTCGCCGCGTTCCCGCGCGACGGCGCGCTGGCGCTCGGGCCCGAGCACGCGCGCGCGGAGTGGGTCCCGGTGGAGGAGGCGACGCGCCGGCTCGTGTGGCCGCGCTCTCGCGTGGCGCTCGCCGAGGCGCTCTCGCTGCTCGCCGGAGGGGATGCCGGCCCGGTGGAAGACGTGCTGCGGGTTCGGTAGATTTCCGGCCGGCGCCGCTCGCGCCGCCCCCTCACCCCACCGGGAATGCCCGAACGTCGTGCCCTCGCGGCACTGCTCCTCTTCTTCACGCTGCTGGTCTTTCTCGAGCTCCCCGGCTCCCGCCTCTTGGAGCCGGACGAGGCGCGCTACGCGGAGGTCCCGCGCGAGATGCTCGCGAGCGGCGACTTCGTGACGCCGCGGCTCGATGGGATGCACTACTTCGAGAAGCCGCCGCTGCTCTACTGGGCGAACGCGGCATCGATGGCGGTGTTCGGCACCACCGCCTTCGCGGCGCGCCTGCCCACGCGCCTCGCGGCGCTGGGGACGGCGGCGGCGCTGATCGTGGCGCTGGAGAGCGCATCGCTCCCCGGATGGGGGGCGTGGGCGGCGCTCCTCTTCCTGTCGTGCCCCATCGGCTGGGTCCTCTCCCGCTTCAACCTCACCGACGGGCTGCTCACCTTCTGGATGACGCTCTCGTTCCTGGCGCTGCGGCGCTTCCTGCAGCGGCGCGAGGACGGGAAGCGAGCCACCGGCGCGCTCGCGCTGCTCGGCGCGAGCGTGGGCGTGGCGACGCTCACCAAGGGGCTCATCGGGATCGTCTTTCCCGGCGGGGTGTTCCTGCTCTGGATCGCGATCACCGGGCGCTGGAAACGGCTGCCGGAGCTGCTCCTCTCCCCGGCGCCCGTGCTCCTGCTCCTGGTCGTGGCGCCGTGGTTCGTGCTCATGGAGCGCGCGAATCCCGGCTTCTCGCGCTTCTTCTTCATCCACGAGCACTTCGAGCGCTTCTCCACCCCCGAGGCCTCGCGCCCCGGACCGATCTACTACTTCGTGGCGGCGTTCATCGCCGGCTTCCTCCCGTGGACCTTCGTCTTCGGCCGCGCGCTCGCTCCCGTGCGCGGCGCGTGGCGCGAGCGGATGCGCGGCCACGAGGACGAGCTGTTCTTCTGGCTCTGGTTCCTGCTGATCCTCGTCTTCTTCTCGCTCTCGCACTCGAAGCTGCTGCCCTACATCCTCCCCGCGTTCCCCGCCGCCGCGGCGCTCGCGGCGCGCGCGATCGTGCGCGCCAAGGACGGCTTCCGGCGCGCGGTGCTCGGAAACGCGGTGCTGGTGACGCTCCTGATGCTCGGCGGGATCGGCTACGGCCTGGCGAGCGGGGAGCTCGCGCGCTACGGCGTGACGGCGCTCGCGCTGCTCGGAGGCGCGCTCCTGCTCGGCGGGGCGTGGTGGGCGGTGTCGCTGGCGCGGCGCGCCGGGCGCGCGCCGCGGCTCGCGGCGGCGGCGGGGTGGGGCGGGCTCTATCTCGCGCTCGCGCTCGCGCTCCCGCACGTGGCCGAGGATCTCTCCGGCCACGATGTGGTCCAACGACTCGAACGGCCGCTCGTCCTCGAGCAGTTCGCCGCCCCCGCCGGGGGCGTTGTATCCCTCCGCCCCGTTTGGGCCGGGGCCGGGGGCGCCCCCCGGGCCCCCCGCGCCGGGGGCGACGATCGTCTCCTATCGCGTCTACCCGCAGATCGCCCCCTGGGTGCTCCGCCACCCCATCGCCGTCGCCGATTTCGTGGGGGAGCTCGGCTCCGACGGGGAGCGCCCCGCATCGCTGGTGTGGCCGCGCGCGGAGTTCTGGCGCCGGTGGCGCTCCGGGGAGCACCTGCTGGTGTGGATGAAGCGGCGCTCCCTCGAGCAGTTCGAGCACGAGGCCGTCGCGCCGAGAGCGCTGGCGGGGAACCGGCGATATGTTTTAGTGGCCAACTTCGCGGCGCCCGAGGACACCGTACCGAGATGAGCTCGAACCCGATCGCCATTCGCGACAGCTTTCTCCCCTTCTCCCGCCCGACCATCGGCGAGGAGGAGATCGCGGAGCTGCTCGACTCCCTCGAATCGGGGTGGATCACCACCGGCCCCAAGGTGGAGCGGTTCCAGGAGCGGTTCGCCGAGTACGTGGGGGGGCGCCATGCCGCCGCGCTCTCCTCGGCCACGGCCGGGCTGCACCTCGCGCTCCTCGCGCACGGCATCGGCCCGGGGGACGAGGTGATCACGACGCCGATGACCTTCGCCGCCACGCTCAACCTCATCGTGCTCGTGGGGGCCACGCCGGTGCTCGCCGACATCGACCGGCGCACGCTGCAGGTGCGCGTGGAGGAGGTGGAGCGGCGGGTGGGACCGCGCACGCGCGCGGTGATCCCGGTGCACTACGTGGGGCAGCCGGTGGACCTCGATCCGCT
>CAMLEQ010000135.1 GCA_946479015.1 uncultured Gemmatimonadota bacterium
CGGCCACGATGCCGTGGAAGTCCTCCGGCGTGGTCTCCTCGCGCACGAGGATCACGCGCTCTCCGGCCGCGGCGCGCCGCTCGGCCACGTCGGGATCGAACACGGCGCGCCCGCTCGCCGCGCCCGGGCTCGCCGGAAGCCCGGTGGCGATCGGCGTCGCCCGCGCCCCCGGATCGATGATCGGGTGCAGGAGCTGATCGAGCTGCTGCGGCTCCACGCGCTGCACCGCCTCCGTGCGGCTGATCAGCCCCTCGGCGACCATCTCGTCGGCGATGCGCACCGCGGCGGCCGCCGTGCGCTTCCCCGTGCGCGTCTGCAGGAGATAGAGCTTCCCGCGCTCCACCGTGAACTCGATGTCCTGCATGTCGCGGTAGTGGTGCTCGAGGCGCTCCTGCGTGGCGAGCAGCTCCTCGTACGCGCCGGGGAGGCGGCGCGCCATCTCGTCGATCTCCAGCGGGGTGCGGATCCCCGCCACCACGTCCTCTCCCTGCGCGTTCACGAGGAACTCGCCGTAGAACTTCTTCTCCCCGGTGCTCGGGTTGCGCGTGAAGGCCACGCCGGTCCCGGAGTCGTCCCCCATGTTCCCGAACACCATCGCCACCACGTTCACGCCGGTGCCGAGCGACTCCGGGATGCCGTTCACGCGGCGATAGTCCACGGCCTTCTTCAGCGTCCAGGACTTCCACACCGCCTCGATCGCCCCCCAGAGCTGCACCTCGGGATCCATCGGGAACTCGGCGCCGGTGCTGTTTCGCACGAGCGCCTTGTACTCCTCCACGAGGTTGCGCAGCGGCTCCTCCCCCAGGTCCGCATCGGTGGCGGCGCCGCGGGTGAGGCGCTTCGCGGCGAGCAGCTTCTCGAAGTCGTGGATCGGCACCCCGAGCACCACGTCGCCGTACATCTGGATGAAGCGCCGGTAGGAGTCGTACGCGAAGCGCGCGTTGCCGCTCTGCTGCGCGAGGCCGAGCACCGTGCGGTCGTTGAGCCCGAGGTTGAGGATCGTCTCCATCATCCCGGGCATGGATACCGCGGCGCCCGAGCGGACGGACACGAGCAGGGGATTGGCGGGATCGCCGAACCGGCGCCCCGACACCTCCTCGAGCCGGCGGAGACTCTCCGCCACCTCGCCGCGCAGGCCATCGGGGTAGCCGCCGCTGCGCAGGTAGTCGACGCATACCGGCGCGGCGATGGTGAAGCCCGGTGGGACGGGCACGCCCAGGTTCGTCATCTCGGCGAGATTCGCCCCCTTCCCGCCGAGGAGCGCCTTCATCTCCCGGGTGCCGTCGGCCCTGCCGTTGCCGAAGAAGTAGACGAGCTTGTCCACGTGGGTCTCCGTCTCGGAGTGAGTCACCGGTCGAGGATCGGTCGCCGCGCCGGAGCGCCGGGCGCTATGCGGCTAGCAGCCACACCCGAACCGTAGCTTGTCCGGATCGGTGGGAGGCGGCGTGGGATAGTCTCCGGAGAAGCACGCATGGCAAAACCCGTGCGGGCCGTCGGGAACCGCCCGCAGCATCCCGTCGAGCGAGAGATAGCCGAGCGAGTCCACCCCGATGTGCCGCGCGATCTCCTCCACCGAGAGATTGGCGGCGATCAGCTCCTCTCGCGAGGGGGTGTCGATCCCGTAGTAGCACGGGCCGGTGACCGGGGGCGACGCGATCCGCATGTGGACCTCGCGGGCACCGGCGGCGCGCACCATGGCCACGAGCCCGCGCGTGGTGGTGCCGCGCACGATCGAGTCGTCGATCATCACCACGCTCTTCCCCTCGAGCACCTCGCGCACCGCGTTGTACTTCACCTTCACCTTGTGGTTGCGTCCCTCCTGCGACGGCTGGATGAAGGTGCGCCCCACGTAGTGGTTGCGGATGAGGGCCAGCTCGAGCGGGAGCCCGGTCTGCTCGGCGTAGCCGAGCGCCGCCGCGTTCGCGGAGTCGGGGACCCCGAACACCAGATCGGCGCCCGGGGCCGGGCACTCCTTTCCGAGCTGCCGCCCGAGCGCGCGGCGCGCGCGGTCCACCGAGCCGCCGCCGAAGATGCGGCTGTCGGGACGCGCGAAGTACACGTACTCGAACACGCATCGCCGCGGCTCGAGCGGCTCCAGTGCCTGCTCGGAGCGCAGGCCATCGGCATCCACGATCACGATCTCGCCCGGCGCCACGTCGCGCACGTGCCGGGCGCCGATGATGTCCAGCGCGCAGGTCTCGGACGCGAACACCACCGCGTCGCCGAGCATCCCGATCACGAGCGGCCGCCAGCCGCGGGGATCCCGCGCCGCGAGCAGCGCCGTCCCCAGCGCCACCACCACCGAGTAGGCGCCCTCCACGCCGCGCAACGCGTCGGCGAGCTGCCGCTCGGGCGCCGTCTCGCGCGAGCGCGCGATCCGGTGCACGAGCACCTCCGAGTCCATCGTGGACGCGAAGATCGATCCGTCCGCCTCGAGCTCGCCGCGCAGCTCGGTCGCGTTGGTGATGTTCCCGTTGTGGGCGAGCGCGATGTAGCCGCCGCGGAAGCGCACCATCACCGGCTGCGCGTTCTCCAGCGTGGAGGATCCGGCGGTGCTGTAGCGCGTGTGCCCGATCGCGACGCGCCCGGCGAGGCCGTGCAGGCTGCCGGAGGTGAGCCCCTCCGAGACGAGCCCCATGCTCCGGTGCGCCCGCGCCGTGCCGTTCTCGTCCACGGCCACGATCCCCGCCGATTCCTGCCCGCGGTGCTGGAGCGAATAGAGTCCCAGGTGCACGAGCTCCGCCGCATCCGGAACGCCGTGCACACCGAAAATGCCACACATGTCAGATTGCCGCCGGTTGAGGGTGTTGCTCGAGGACCGCGGCTTCCGCCGAGCCCCCCGCCATGAGGCGCGGAATGGCCTCGTGGTACGCGCGCGCGAGACGCTCGAGCGGTGCCACCAGCCGGCCTTCGCCAGCCGTGATGACGAGCGTGCCCGAGTCGCCGCGCACGGTGCCGATGCGCCGCGCCGGCACGCCGTGCCGCGCGGCGATCTCGAGCACCCGTGCCGGATCCGCCGTGCCGACCACGATGCGCCCCTGCGCCTCGCCGAAGAGCAGGGCACGGAGCGGCAGGTCGCGCCACGCGTCCAGCTCCACCTCCGCGCCCACGAGGCGCTCGGCATCGCCGATCGCGCACTCCGCGAGCGCCACGGCGAGTCCGCCCTCCGCGCAGTCGTGCGCCGAGCGCACGATCCCCGCGGCGATGGCCTCCAGCAGCGCATCGATCACCGCCCGCTCCCGCGCGAGATCGCAGCGCGGCGGCGCGCCCGCGACCACGTCGTGGATGCGCGCCAGGTACTCGCTCCCTCCCAGCTCGTCGGTCGGCTCGCCGAGGAGCACGATCGCGTCGCCGTCGGCGCGGAAGGTGGAGCGCGTCACGTGCTCCAGGCGCTCCACCACGCCCACCATGCCGATCACCGGCGTCGGATACACCGCGCCGGAGGGATTCTCGTTGTAGAACGAGACGTTGCCGCCGGTGACCGGCGTCTCCAGCACCCGGCACGCCTCGCCCATCCCCGCCACCGCCTCGCGGAACTGGAAGAACACCTCCGGCCGGCGCGGGTTGCCGAAGTTGAGGCAGTTCGTGATCGCCCGCGGGCGCCCGCCCACGCACGCCACGTTGCGCGCCGCCTCGGCCACGGCGATCCGTCCGCCCTCGCGCGGGTCGAGGTAGACGTAGCGTCCATTGCAGTCCGTCTTCACGGCGATCGCCCGGTCGGTGCCGCGCACGCGCAGCACCGCCGCGTCCCCCTGGCCCGGCGCCACCACGGTCCCGGTGCGCACCGTCGTGTCGTACTGCCGGTACACCCACCGCTTGCTCGCGATGGTGGGAGAGGAGAGCAGGCGCTCCAGCGTCCACGCCGGATCGCGCTCCTCCGGCCGCGCCGGAATCGCGTGCACGTCGCGCGCGCGCAGCGCGCGCACCGCCTCGCTCTCCCGCGCCTCCGGCGCGTACACGGGGCAGTCGGTGACCAGGCGCGAGCCGGGGAACTCGGCGACCACCCGCTCGCCTTCCGTCACGCGGTACACCGGCTCGGCGATCACCTCGCCGATGACCTCCGCCGCCAGATCCCACTTGCCGAGGATCTCCCGCACCGCCGCTTCGTGTCCGCGCTTCGCCACCACGAGCATGCGCTCCTGGGACTCGCTGAGGAGGATCTCGTACGGCGTCATCCCCTCCTCGCGCACCGGCACCTTCGTCACGTCGATCGTGACGCCGACGTCGCCGCGGGCCGCCATCTCCGCGGAGGACGACGTGAGCCCGGCCGCGCCCATGTCCTGGATGGCGACGATGTGGCCGCTCCTGATCAGCTCCAGGCTCGCCTCGAGCAGCAGCTTCTCGGTGAACGGGTCACCCACCTGCACGCGCGGGCGCTTCGCCTCGCTCGCCTCGGACAGGTCCTCCGACGCGAACGACGCGCCGTGGATGCCATCGCGTCCGGTGCGCGCTCCCACCGCCATGATCGGATTGCCCACCCCCTCGGCCGCCGCGCGAATCAGGTCGCGCTCGTGCATCACCCCCACGCACATCGCGTTCACGAGCGGGTTCCCCTCGTACGAGGGATCGAACACCACCTCGCCCGCCACCGTGGGGATGCCGACGCAGTTGCCGTAGTCGCCGATCCCCTTCACGACGCCGCCGAACAGGTAGCGCACGCGCGGCGAATCGAGCGACCCGAAGCGAAGGGAATCGAGCATCGCGATCGGACGCGCACCCATCGTGAACACGTCGCGCAGGATCCCGCCCGCGCCCGTGGCCGCGCCCTGGTACGGCTCCACGGCGGAGGGGTGGTTGTGCGATTCGATCTTGAACGCGATCGCCAGCCCGTCACCGAGGGCGATCACGCCGGCGTTCTCTCCCGGCCCCTGCAGCACCCAGGGCGCCTGGGTGGGCAGGGTGCGAAGGACCGGGCGCGAGTGCTTGTACGAGCAGTGCTCGCTCCAGAGCGCGCTCACGATCCCGAGCTCGGTGAACGTCGGCTCGCGATCGAGCATCGCCACGAGGCGCTGGTACTCCTCTTCGGTGATCCCGTGCTCGGCGACGAGCGCCGGCGTGATGACGGGATCGCCGGGGCGGGGCCGCGCGCTCATGCGGACACCCTCGCGAGCATCGACTGGAACAGCCCGAGGCCGTCGGTGGAGCCGAGCACCGCCTCGACCGCGCGCTCCGGGTGCGGCATCATGCCGAGCACGTTCCCCTCGGCGCTCACGATCCCCGCGATGTTTCGGGCGGAGCCGTTGGGGCTCGCATCCGCGGTCGGCTCGCCGGCGGCGTCCACGTAGCGGAACACCACGCGCCCGTCCCCCTCCAGCCGGTCGAGCGTCTCCGCATCCCCGGTGAACCGCCCCTCGCCATGTGCCACGGGGAGCCGCAGGAGCTGTCCCGCGCGGTACTGGTGGGTGAACATGGTCTCCGCGTTCTCCACGCGCAGGCGCACCGGCTCGGACACGAACTGCAGGTTGGCGTTGCGCAGGAGCGCGCCGGGGAGGAGGCCCGCCTCGCAGAGGATCTGGAAGCCGTTGCAGATGCCGATCACCGGCCCGCCGCGGCGCGCGTGCGCCGCCACCTCGCGCATGATCGGGCTGAAGCGCGCGATCGCGCCGGCGCGCAGGTAGTCCCCGTAGCTGAAGCCGCCCGGGAGGACCACGACGTCCGCCCCCTCGAGGTCGTGCGCCTTGTGCCAGAGGTACACCGCGTCCGCGCCGAGCACGTCGGTGACCGCATGGTACGCGTCGTAGTCGCAGTTGGACCCGGGGAAGGTGACGATACCGAACTTCATAGCCCCTCCACGCCGGCGATCTCGTAGTCCTCGGTGACGGGGTTCGCCAGCAGGCGGTCGCACATCTCGCGCACCGCCGCGCCGGCGGCCGCCGCATCGGCGGCGGCCACATCGAGCACGATGTGCCGGCCGATGCGGGCATCGGCCACGTCGCGGAACCCCAACGTGTGCAGCGCGTCGGCGACCGTCTTCCCCTGCGGGTCGAGAATCCCCTTGCGCGGCACGATGTGAATGGACACGCGGAACCGGCTCATTCGCCGCCCTCGCTCTCTCGGTTGAATGAATTCCTGACATCGCTGGCCCGACGGCCGCGCCGCCGGCGGCGTCGCTCGCGCGTCGGGGTTTCGGCGAGCTCCACCGGGCGGGGCGTCCCCGCGTCGGCGAACTCGAGATCCTCGTCCTCGTCGGCCAGCGGATCCCCAACGGGCAGCCGGTCGAGCAGGCCGAGGAAGAACGTCCGCAGCAGTCCGTAGGCCACGTACAGCACCATCGCGGGGAACGCGTACCGCAGCGGGTTGATGAGGACGAGCCCCACCACCACGAGAAAGATCAGCGTGCCGAGAATGCTGCGGATGCTGCGGAAGCTGAGCGTCGGCATCGCCGGGTAGAGCACGTGGCTGATCATGAGGAAGCTCAGCGTGAGCAACACCACGGGCAGCACGGTGTGCCAGGGCCAGGTGCCGATGACGGTCTTGGTGAACAGGTTCGTCTGGCTGAACCAGTAATACGTGGCGAGCGTCATCCCCGCGGCCGGGCTGGGGAGCCCATGGAATTGCGTCTTGGCGCGCCCCCCCTGCTCGATGTTGAAGCGGGCGAGCCGCATGACGACGCAGGCCACGTACACGAAGGCGAAGAGCCAGGCCGGCCCGTTCTGGCTCAATTCGGCGAAGTACACGATGAGCGCGGGCGCGACGCCGAAGCTCACCGCATCCACGAGCGAGTCGAGCTCCACGCCGAACGCGCTGCCAGTGCGCGTGGCGCGCGCCACGCGGCCGTCGAGGGCGTCCATCACCCCCCCGAGCACCACGCACCACCCGGCCCAGATGAAATCGCCGCGCGATGCCGAGACGATCGCGTAGATGCCGAAGAGGAGATTGCCGAGCGTGAAGCCGTTCGGCAGCAGCACCACGGCACGGCGCATGTCGGGGCGGGGGAGGGCGGTTCGCATCAGGGCAGCTCCGCGAGCACGGTGGTCCCGGCGGCCGGCAGGTCGCCGAGCTTGGCGAGCACCTTCGTGCCGGGCGGCACGAACACGTCCACGCGCGACCCGAAGCGGATGATCCCCATCCGCACGCCCTGCTCGGCGCGCGTCCCGACGGTCGCGTAGTTCTTGATGCGCCTGGCGATGAGGCCGGCGATCTGCCGCACGAGAATCCGTTCGCGGCCGGTGTCGATGCCCACCGACATCTGCTCGTTCTCGAGGCTCGCCTTCTCCTTGGCGGCGTTCAGGAACTTGCCGGGGTTGTAGTGCACGTACTTCACCGTGCCGGTCACCGGATACCGGTTCACGTGCACGTTGAAGACGTTCATGAAGATCGAGATCCGGATCGCCTTCCCCTGGATGAACGCCGGCTCGTCCACCTCGACGATCTGGACGATGCGGCCGTCGGCGGGGGAGACCACCATGCGGTCGCCGCGCGGGCCCGTGCGCTCCGGATCGCGGAAGAAATACGCGACCCACAGGGCGAGGAGGAGGAGCACGAAGGCGGCGAGCCAGAGCGCCCACGAGTGGCGGGAGAGCGCGACGGCGAACGCGCCGGCCGCGAGGGCCACGGCGATGGCGATGAAGACGAGTCCTTCGCGAGCGAAGTTCACTGCAGCTCCGTGAGATCGAGCTCGGTTCCCGTGAGTCGCCGGTATGCCTCGAGGTAGCGGGCGCTCGTGGCGCGCACCACCTCCTCCGGCAGCGGCGGAGGCGGTGCGTCGCCGTTCCAACGCCCGGCGGCGCGCTCCGCGTCCAGATAATCGCGCAGTGGCTGCTTGTCGAAGCTCGGCTGCGCCCCGCCGGGACGGTACGCGTCGGCGGGCCAGAAGCGCGAGCTGTCGGGGGTCAGCGCTTCGTCCACCAGCAGGATGCGTCCGTCCGGGGCACGCCCGAACTCGAACTTCGTGTCGGCCACGATGATCCCGCGCCGCTCCGCGATCTCGCGCCCGCGCCCGTACACCGCGCGCGCGAGCCGCTCCAGCTCCGCGGCCGCTTCGGCGCCCACCAGCTCGCGCATCCGGGCCACGGTGATGTTCTCATCGTGCCCCTGCTCGGCCTTGGTGGCGGGGCTGAAGAGCGGCGCCGGCAGCCGGTCGCTCTCGCGGAGCCCGGCGGGCAGCGGCTCGCCGGCGAGCGTGCCGCGCGCCGCGTACTCCTTCCATGCCGACCCCGAAATATAACCCCGCACCACGCATTCCACCGGGAACACGCGCGTGCGGCGGCAGAGCATCGCCCGCCCGGCGAGCTCGCGGCGATGCGGCGCGAGCACCGGAACGCGCGCGACGATCTCGCCGGCGTCGGCGGTCACCATGTGATGCGGCACGAGGTCCGCCACCTGGGCGAACCACCACGCGCTGATCTGCGTGAGCACCGCGCCCTTGTACGGGATCGGCTCGCGCATCACGACGTCGAACGCGCTCACGCGGTCGGTGGCCACGAGCAGGAGGTACGCGTCGTCCACCTCGTACACGTCGCGCACCTTGCCGCGGCCGAGGCGGTGGAGCGGGAGCTCGCTGGCGGTCATCACGCTCATACGCGCAGCGCCTCCCGCTCGGCCGGCGCCGCCGGCGTCCGTGCCAGGATCGGCGCCACCACGTCGCGCAGGAACTCGTCCACCTGCTCCGGGGCGCGTCCCACGAAGTCGCGCGGGTCGGTGATGTCGTGCATCTCGGAGAGAGAGAGTTGGAAGTCGGGATCGGCCGCCAGCCGCTCCAGCATGTCGTTGCGCTCGGCGCCGTCCTTGAGCGCGCGCGCGGCGGCGATGCTGTGCCGGCGGATCACCTCGTGCGCCTCCTGCCGGTCGCCGCCGGCACGCACGGCGCGGACGATCAGCTTCTCGGTGGCCATGAACGGCAGCTCCTCCATCACCCGGCGCCGGATGCGCGCCGGGTGCACCTCGAGCCCCGACGCGATGTTCCCCACCAGCACCAGGATCGCATCGGTGGCGAGGAACATCTCCGGGATCACCAGCCGCCGGTTCGCGCTGTCGTCCAGCGTGCGCTCGAAGAACTGCACGCCGTGCGTCTGGTTCGCGTTCTCCTCCAGGGAGATCACGAAGCGCGCGAGCGAGTTCACGCGCTCGGCGCGCATCGGGTTGCGCTTGTACG
>CAMLEQ010000136.1 GCA_946479015.1 uncultured Gemmatimonadota bacterium
CCCCCCCCCCCCCCCGGGGGGGGGGGCGGGCCCCCCCCCCCCCCCCCCCCCCCCCGGCCCCTGGCCCCTAAGTTGCCTCTCATACCGGCATGCCCAGCCGCCTCCACAAGCTCCGGCTCCTGGGAATCGCCGGCGCGTTGTTCGTGGTCGGTGCGCCGCTGCGCGCGCAGGGGAGCCAGGACGAGCGAGAGAGCCCGGAGGTGGAGAAGCTCGTCATCCAGGGCGTGCACCACGTGGACAAGAGCGAGCTCGAGAAGAGCATCGCCACCCAGGCGAACAAGTGCAAGAGCGTTCTGCTCGAGCCGTTCTGCCTGTTCAGCGACTCCAAGCTGTTCGTCGAGAAGCACTACCTCGACCGCACCGAGCTGAAACGCGACGTCCTGCGCATCAAGGTGTTCTACTGGAAGCGCGGCTTCCGGCGCACGGTGGTGGACACGGCGGTGTCGCGGAAGGGCGATGGCGTGAAGGTGCAGTTCGCGATCACCGAGGGTCCGCCGACGCTCGTGAGCTCCGTGATCGTGCTGCGCCCGGAGTCGGTGCTCACCGACGCCGACCTGCGCCGGACCATGCTCGTGCGCGCCGGGCACCCGCTCAACCTGCTCGACCTCGATTCCAGCCGCGTGCTGCTGCGCAACCGGCTCTGGGACAAGGGCTACTCGGACGCCATCCTCCGCGACACGACGATCGTGGCCGAGGACGAGCGCTCGGCCGGTGTGCGCCTGACGATCGATCCGCGCTGGCGGGCGACGGTCGAGACCGTGACCGTCCATGGTCTCGACAAGGTGAAGCGCTCCACGATCGACCACATGATCGTGCTGCGCAAGAACGGGCTCTACCGCCGAAGCGACGTGATCGAGAGCCAGCGCAACCTGTACGCGTCGAACCTCTTCCGGCGCGCGGCGATCATCATCCCGCCGCAGGGGGACAGCAGCAAGCGCATCGACATCACCGTGGAGGAGGCGCCGTTCCACGATGTGCGGGTGAGCGGCGGCTTCAACACCGTGGACTTCGGCCAGCTCGAGGCGCGCTTCACGCACTACAACTGGGAAGGAGGCGCGCGCCGCCTGTCGATCACCGGCGTGGTGAGCAACCTGCTCGCGCCGACGCTGAACGGCACGGGGATCTTCCAGAACGTCACCGGCAACCTGGGCGGCAGCGCGGCCGCGCCGTACCTGCGCCCCAACTACCAGGCGAGCATCGACCTCACGCAGCCGTGGTTCCACGACTGGCGGAACACGCTCGGCGCGAGCGTCTTCCTCCACCGCCAGAGCGCGCCGGCGATCTTCGTGGACAAGGGGTACGGCGCGAGCGCGTCGCTCACGCGCGATGTGGCGCCGCGCTCTCCGCTGAGCCTCGTCTACCGCTACGAGCTCACGGAGGTGGATGCGGGGAACATCTACTTCTGCGTGAACTACGGCGTGTGCGAGACGCCCACGATCAACGCGCTGCGCGGCCGGCACGCGCTCTCCCCCGTGTCGCTCGACCTGTTCACCGATCGCGCCGACGACCCCCTCGATCCCACGCACGGCTACAAGGCCCGCATCGATCTCGAGCACGCCTCGGCGCTCACGGGCTCCGAGTTCCGCTACAATCGCATCTCGGGCGAGGCGTCGCGGTACATGGCGCTGGGGAACGGCGTGCTGGCGGGGCACGTCCAGTTCGGGTGGGTGAAGTCGCTGCGCAGCACGGGGAACGCGCTCGGCGAGATCGGTGACACCAGCACCAACATCCTCCACCCGAGAAAGCGCTTCTACGCCGGCGGCGCGCAGTCGGTGCGCGGCTACGGGGAGAACCAGCTCGGCCCGCGCGTGCTCACCGTGGATCCTCAGCTCCTGCTCGACCACGGGTGCACGATGGCGACGATCGCCGACCGGAGCTGCGACCCGAACGGCGTCTCGTCGAGCGACTTCGAGCCGCGCCCCACCGGCGGCACGTCGCTCATCGAGGCGAGCGTGGAGTGGCGCTTCCCGATCTGGCGGGAGCTGTTCGGCGCCGTGTTCGTCGACGGCGGGTTCGTGGGCGAGGGGCCGTTCCAGGCGGTGACGAAGGGCACGGGGGCCATCACCCCCGGCTTCGGCGTCCGCTACAAGTCGCCCGTCGGCCCCATCCGCGTCGATCTCGGGATCAAGCCGCGACTGGTCGAGGCGCTGCACGTGGTGACGGAGGTGGTGCACGCGGACAGCACGCGGAGCCTCGTGGAGCTGACGCAGACGAAGCGGTACGATCCGCTCGAGCACTCCGGGAGCGGCTTCCGCCAGATCCTCAGCCGCCTCACGCTGCACCTCTCCATCGGGGAGGCGTTCTGATGCGGACGGTGCTGCGCATCGTGCTGGGTGTCATCCTCGCCATCCTCGTGGTGGTGGTGCTCGGGATCGTGGTGTTCACGAACACCGACTGGGGACGGGAGCGCGTGCGCCGCTTCGCGGTCGACGCGCTGGGCAAGAGCGCGCACGGCATCGTGAAGGTCGGGCGCATCGAGGGGAATCTGCTCTCCGGCATCGTCTTCTCCGATCTCTCCATCACCGACAGCGCGGGCGCGCCCTTCCTGGCGGTGGACCGGGCGCGGGCGCAGTACTCGCTGCGCACCTTTCTCTCCAAGCGGATCGTGCTCAGCAGCCTCGCGCTGGAGCATCCGGTAGTGGTGTTGAACCACCCGCCCGGCGGGGAGTGGAACTTCGAGCGGATCTTCCCATCGAAGCCGAAGACGCCGAACCAGCCGCCGGGGTTCGGGTCGTGGATCACGCTGAACAACGTGCGCATCACCGACGGCCGCGTGGTGGTGCGCATGCCCTGGCATCCGAGCGACTCGCTGAGCCGAGCGGAGCGCGACAGCGTGATCCGCGCCACGCTCGGTGGCGAGACGCGCGCGCTCGTGGAGCGGGTGCCCGGCGGGTTCCAGACGGTGATGGACTACAAGGACATCCAGGCGTCGCTGCCGCACATCCGGCTGGCCGATCCGGACAGCGGGAGCCGGTTGATCCGGGTGGGGGTGCTGCGGATGACGGCGCTCCCCTTCCGGCCGCCGGCGGCGGAGATTCGCGGACTGCACGGCGACTTCCGCCTCGACGCCGACTCGCTCTGGTTCCGCGGGCTGCAGGTGACGCTCCCCGGCTCGCGCCTGCGCGGCGACGGCACGTACCTGCTGAAGCCCGGCGACATGCGCCTGGCGCTGCACGCGGCGCCGGTGGCGCTGGGGGACATCCGCTTCATGTACCCGCGGCTCCCCTCGTCCGGCGGCGGCGCGCTCGACCTGGCGATGATGTACCGCGCGAAGGGAGAGAGCGACTACCGCGTCACCAACGCGCGCCTCGCCGTGGACTCGGGCTCGCTCGAGGGCTCGATCGGGGTCGCGACCGGCGGGTCGGATGGCGCGCTGCGCGTGCACGACACGTCGCTGCGCTTCGCGCGGATCGACACTCGGCTGCTGGAGCAGCTCGTGCCGCGGCTGAAGGCGCCGCGGCGCGGCACGCTCTCCGGACGCGCAACGCTCGCCGGGACGCCGGCGGCGATGCGGATGGACGCGGACGTGGCGTTCGACGCGGCGCGCGGTGGGACGAGCCGGGTGGTGGCGACGGGCGGCGTCGGCGTGGAGCGCGGCGGCGGCGTGCGCCTGGATGACCTGCGCCTGAGGCTGGAGCCGCTCCAGGTGGCGCTGGCGCGCGTGGCGATGCCGAAGCTCCCGGTGGGCGGGACGATCACCGGCACGGTGACAGTGGACGGCTCCACGCGCTCGCGCCTGACGGCGAGCGCGGATCTCGTGCACCGCGACCGGGGCGCGGTCTCGCGCGTCGCCGGGCGCGGCACGGCCGCGCTCCGCGGTCGCAGGTGGGTGGATGCCGACCTCCGCTTCGCGCCGCTCTCGCTGGTCACGGCGGGGCGCTTCGCGCCCGCGCTGGCGCTGCACGGGACCGCCGCCGGCCGGGTGCGGGCGACGGGCTCGCTCTCGATGATGCGCGTGGCGGCCGACCTGCGCCTGCCGGGCGGCGGGGCGCTGACGACGAACGGCTGGGTGGATGTGGCATCGCGCGTGAAGCGGTACGACGTGACGACCGCGCTCCGGGTGTTCGACCTGCGCGCCGTCACCGCGCGCGGGCCGCGCACATCACTCACCGCGGTCGCCAGCGCGCGCGGCGCGGGGACGAGCCCCGCCACCATGCGCGCGACGTTCGCCGCCGACGTGGCGCGCTCGTCCGTGGACAGCATCCCCTTCGACACGCTGCACGCGCGCGTGGCGGTGGCCGATGGCATGGCGCGCGTGGACTCGCTGGCGTTCACCGCGCCGACCATCCGCGCGCGGGCGAACGGGACGTTCGCGCTGGCCGCGCATCATACGGGGCGCCTCGAGTACACGGTGGAGATCGACTCGCTCGCCTCGCTGCGCCGCCTCCTCCCGCCGAGCGACACCGGGGCGGTGCCGCCGCGCCCGTCGCGGGTGGCCGCGGCGCTCGCGCGGGCCCAGGCGGACTCGGCGCGGCACGCGGTGGAGAATGCGGTGGCGCGCGCGGCCACCGGCGCGCCGGCGCCCGTGCTGCACGTGGACAGCGTCCGCGCGATCGCGCGCGACTCGCTGGCCGGCTCCATCTATACCGCGGGCGTCGTGACGGGAGGGCTCGATGGATTCGACGTGCATGGCCGCCTCGCGGCGCGCACCGTGGTCGCGCGCGGCAACTCGGTGAACCGCGCGCGCGTGATCTACGCGTGGGAGGGCGCGCGCACGCCGGCGAGCGCGATGATCGCGGGGATCAACCTGGACACCGTGGTGGCCGGCGGCTTCTCCCTGGACAGCGTGGAGGTCCGCGCCGCCTACCGGAAGCCGGGCGGCACGGTGGAGCTGGCGATCTTCCAGGACACCGCCGCCAGCTACTCGGTGCGCACCGACTTCGCCCTGCACACGGGGCACAACGAGCTGCACATCAACGACCTCGCGCTCCGCTTCGACACCACACGATGGGTGGCGGCGCGCCCGGCGACGGTGCGGTGGGGGACGAACGGGATCGAGGTGCTGGCGCTGGATCTCCGGCACGGCGCCGGCGGGCGCATCTTCCTCGACGGTGCCATCCCGCAGCAGGGCGCGGCCAACCTCCAGCTCGAGATCACGGGGCTGCAGGCGGCGAACGTGGTGGGGCTGCTCCAGGGGGACATCGCGGCCACGGGGATCATCACCGCGAGCGCGCGGCTCACCGGCACGCGGGCGAGCCCGCGGCTCACGGCGGCGCTGTCGTTCTCCGATGCGAGCTATCGCGGCGCGCCGATCCCCGATTTCCGTGGCACGCTGCGGTACGCCGATGCGCGGCTCACCGCGCACGCGGAGATGCTGCGCAACCTCGCCCAGCCGCTCGCCATCGTCGACGCCGACGTCCCGGTGAATCTCGCGCTCTCCGGCGTCACCGGACCGCGCCTGCTCGAGCGCCCCATGCGCGTGGACTTCCGCGCCGACAGCCTGTCGCTCGACGCGCTCCCGAAGTTCACCGACGCGGTGTCCGACGTGCGGGGGCGGGTGATCGGCCTGGTGTCCGCCCGCGGGACGCCCCGGCATCCGAGGTTCGTCGGCAGGCTCGGCCTCGACTTCGCGTCGTTCCGTATCGTGCCCATGGGCGTGACGCTCGAGCGGATCGGCGGCCTGGTGCACATGGTGGGGGACAGCATCGTCATCGACTCCATCGCCGGATCGAGCGGCGGCGGGCTGGTGACGCTCGCCGGCGGGATCGGGATCGCCACGCTGTCGAAGCCGAGCTTCGCGCTCCGCATCAGCGCCGACAACGCGCTGGTGCTGGACAACGAGCAGGGGCGGCTGCGGGCGAGCGCCAACATCGGGGTGCGCGGGCCGTACACCGCCGTGGCCGTGACCGGCCGGGCGCAGATCCTGAACGGCGTCATCTACGTCCCGGAGCCGAGCGGGCGGAAGACGATCAGCGCGGGAGATCCGGCGGTGTTCAACGTGGTGGACACGGCCGTGGCGTCCACGCGCGAGCTGGTGCCGGCGCAGTCCTCGCTCGTGAAGAACATGCGCGTGAACGTCACGCTGGGTGTCTCGCACGACACGTGGGTGCGGTCATCGCAGGCGAACGTGGAGATCTACACCACCGAGCCGCTGCACATCGCGGTGCACCCCGCGCGCCAGGCGCTGGTGCTGGACGGCGTGGTGAACACCGACCGCGGCCAGTACGTCTTCCTCGGGCGGCGCTTCGTGCTGTCGCAGGGATCGGCGACGTTCGTGGGCGATCCGGAGCTGAATCCGCTGCTGCAGATCACGGCCATCCGCGAGGTGCAGCTCGCCGGGCGCGAGGCGCTGAAGATCCGGATCGTGATCGGCGGGACGATGCGCGCGCCGAAGATCACGCTCGAGAGCGACGCGCAACCGCCGATCTCGCAGTCCGACCTGCTCAGCTATCTCGCCTTCGGGCAGTCGTCGTCCTCGCTGCTCCAGGTGGGAGGGAGCTCGGGGCTCGAGGGGCAGAGCACGAACAGCGGCCAGCTCGCGGGGCAAGCGGCGGGGATCGCCACGCGCCAGCTCGCGGCGGTGGCGATGGGCGCGCTGGTGGAGGACGTGCAGGCGAACGCCGCGCGCTCGATCGGCGCCGACGTGCTGAACATCACGCCGGCGGACATCCCCACCAACCTGTCGCTGACGGGCATCGAGACGCTGCTCGCCGGGACGCAGGTGGAAGTGGGGAAGTACGTGAACAGCCGCACGTACGTGGTGCTGCAGGCGCGCCCCACCTTCGTGGCGCCAGGGCTGAGCATCGAGCACCGCATGCCGAAAGGATACCGCATCGAGGCGAGCCTGGAGCCGCGCTTCCTCCTGCGCCAGCCGACGCTCTCGCAGCAGCAGACGCCGAGAGCGACGAGCGTGTTCGGGGCCTTTCTCATTAGGCAGTGGAGATTCTAGGGTGGGAGCTAGGACCTGGTGGCTGGACCACCATGGAACGCGTGTGGCGTGTGGGAGACCGACGGGGAGAGGAGATGGGTAGAGCGCGTGTAGGTTCGTGTATAGATAGACTCTCTCTACATCCGAACCTACTCTCGCCGTACCTCCCTCCTCTCCCCGTCAGTTCCCCACACGCCACACGCGTCGTTCGGTGGTCCAGCCACCAGGTCCTACTCCCTACTCAGCCCTTCGCTGTCCGGCAGCTCCAGAATGAACGAGCTTCCTTCTCCCATCACGCTGCGGACGGTGAGGTCGCCGCCGAGGACGCGGGCGAGGCGGCGGGCGAGGGGGAGGCCGAGTCCCACGCCGGCGCGCTTGCGGCGCGCGCCGGACTGCTGGTAGAACGGCTCGAAGATGCGCTCCTGCTCGCTCGCCGGGATGCCTGCGCCGCGGTCGATGACGCGCACGCGGACCGCGTGGGCGGCGCGCTCCACCACCAGCCTCACCTCGCGATTCGACGGCGAATACTTGAGCGCGTTGGAGAGCAGGTTCATGAGGATCTGCCGGACGCGGAGCGCGTCGCACACCATCGGGAGCGCCGGCGGCGCATCCACCTGCACGCGGTCCGGACGGTCTCGCACCGAGAACACCGATTCCGTGGCGACGTCGCGCGCCATGGCGGCGAGATCGAAGGGTGCGTGCTCCACCGGGAACTCGCCGGCATCGAGGCTCGCGGTGGTGAGCAGGTTGTCGGTGAGCGCGACCACGGTGCGGCAGCTCCGCTCGATCCCGTCCAGGATGCGCGACTGCGACGCCGAGAGCGGCTCGCCGCCGACGGACGAATCGAGGAGCTCCACGTAGCCGAGCACGGCGCCCACGGGGCCGCGGATGTCGTGGCTCACCGCGCGCACGAAGTCGGTCTGGAGCGCCATCAGGTCGGCGAGGCGGCGCCGCTGCTCGGCGAGCTCCCGGCGCGTGCGCATCTGCCTCGCCACCACGTGCGCGACGCCGAGCATCACGACCGCGGTCAGGACCCGGTTGATGAGCCCGATGCGCACGTCCGCCTCGGGGAAGAGCGCGAAAAGCGTGAAGATGGCGGCGATGACGACGGTGGTGAACCCGTAGAGCAGCCGCTCGCTGTCGAGCGCGATCCCGAGCACGACCGGCAGGATGTACAGCACGCCGATCGTGATCTGCTCGGGGAACACGATGTCGAGCAGGATGACCAGCGCCGCGGCGCCGATCACCCAGAGCCAGGCGCGCGACCGGTGGTGTGGCGCCGGCGGGAGATCCGCCGGCCCGCTCCCCCCGGGGATCAGCGGGGCGTCGTCCGGCATGGCGCGCGGCTCACGCCCGGCCCAGCTCCTCCCAGAGGGCGGCGATGGCGCGCGTGCCGCGCACGAAGTTCTCGTCGCTCATCCATTCGTTGGGCGCGTGCGCGTTCTCGCCGGGGAGGCCGAAGCCGATGAGCAGCACGGGCGCGCCCAGGATCCGCTCGAAGTCGCCCACCACCGGGATCGAGCCGCCCTCCCCGGTGATCACGGGCTCCCGGCCGAACGCGGCGGCGAGCGCGCGGCGCGCCGCATCGAACAGCGGCCCATCCAGCTCCGCGCGCCACGGGCGTCCGCCGTGCAGGTGCTCCACCGTCACCGTGACCCCCGCGGGCGCCACGCGCTCCACGTGCGCGCGCATGAGCCGCTCGATCTCGCGGGGATCCTGATCGGGGACGAGCCGGCAGCTCACCTTGGCCATCGCCGTCGCGGGGAGCACGGTCTTCGCGCCCTCGCCGGTGTAGCCGCTGAGCAACCCGTTCACCTCGCAGGTGGGGCGCGCCCAGAGCCGCTCCAGCGTGGTGTACCCCGCCTCGCCGCCGAGCGCGGGGGCACCGGTCTCCGCCCGGAACCGCTCCTCGTCGAAGGGGAGCGCGCGGAGCTGCTCACGCGCCTTCGGCTCCCACTCGCGCACGGCATCGTAGAAGCCGGGGATCGCGATGTGTCCGCGCTCGTCGTGCATGGTGGCGAGAATGCGCGCGAGCGCCATCGCCGGGTTCACCACGGCGCCGCCGTAGCTCCCCGAGTGCAGGTCGCCG
>CAMLEQ010000137.1 GCA_946479015.1 uncultured Gemmatimonadota bacterium
TACGCCGGACTCGAACGCGGGTGGGAGTGAATGGCGGTCACACGGGATGATGTGGTGCACATCGCCGCGCTCGCGCGGCTGGCGATGCCGGAAGGGCGGGTGCCGGAGCTGGTGGAGCAGCTCAACGGGATCCTCTCCCACATGGACGTGCTCCAGAAGGTGGACACGGCGGGGGTGATCGGCACCGCCGGCGTCGGGGATGCCGCGGCGCCACTGCGGCCGGACGTCGTGTCGCCCCTTCCGCTGCTGCGCCCGCTCGCCGAGATCGCCCCCGAGTGGCGCGATGGCTTCTTCCTCGTGCCGCGGCTCGCGACGCACGAGGATGCCGCCGGCGCCGAGGCGGAGGAGGACGCGTGAGCGCCCGGCAGAGCGCGGTGGAGGCGGCGCGCGCCGCTTTCCGTCGCATGGACGAGGTGCACGCGGGGCACGATGGCCTCAACTGCGTGCTCTGGAGCGACCGGGAGCATTCGCTCGAGATCGCGGCGTCCGTGGACAAGAGCGGGCTCGAGGGACCGCTCGCGGGGGTGCCGTACGCGGCCAAGGACAACATCGCAACGCTGCACCTGCCCACCACCTGCGGCTCGCGCATCCTCGAGGGGTACGTGAGCCCGTACGAGGCCACCGTCGTCAGGCGGCTGCGCGAGGCGGGCGCGGTGCTCGTCGCCAAGACGAACTGCGACGAGTTCGCGATGGGCTCCTCGAACGAGAACAGCGCGTACGGTCCGGTCCGGAACCCCATCGACCCGTCGCGCGTCCCCGGCGGCTCGTCCGGGGGCTCGGCGGCGGCCGTGGCCGCGGGGATCGTGCGCGTGGCGCTCGGCTCAGAGACCGGCGGCTCCGTGCGGCAGCCCGCCGCGCTGTGCGGCGTGGTGGGGGTGAAGCCGACGTACGGCCGCGTGAGCCGCTACGGGCTCGTCGCGTTCGCTTCGTCGCTCGACCAGGTTGGGGTGTTCGGCGCCACGGTCGACGACGCGGCCATGATCATGGAGGTGATCGCCGGAACCGACCCGCGCGATTCCACCAGCGCCGACCACGAGGTGCCGCGCTACCGCGAGGCCGCCGGCGAATCGCTCGAGGGGCTCGTCATCGGGCGCCCCAGGGAGTACTTCCCCGCATCGCTCGACCCGCGCATGGCCGAGCTGTGCGACCGCGCGCTCGATGCGCTGCGCGCCCGCGGCGCCACGGTGCGCGACATCTCGCTCGCGCACACCGATCTCGCGATCCCGGTCTACTACATCGTCGCGCCCGCCGAGGCATCCTCGAACCTCGCGCGCTTCGATGGCGTGCGCTACGGGCTCCGGGTGACGGGGGATGGGCTGCGCGCCATGTACGAGGCCACGCGCTCTCGAGGCTTCGGGCCCGAGGTCACGCGGCGCATTCTCCTCGGTACCTACGTGCTCTCCGCCGGCTACTACGACGCGTACTACAAGAAGGCGCAGGAGGTGCGGACGCTCATCGCCCGCGACTTCTTCGACGCCTTCGAGGATGGGGTGGACGTGATCTTCACCCCCACCACGCCGACGCCCGCGTTCCCGCTCGGCGCCAAGTCCGATCCGTACGAGATGTATCTCAACGACATCTTCACCGCGACCGCGAACCTCGCCGGGGTGCCGGCCATGTCGGTGCCCATCGGGCGCATCGGCGGCCTGCCCGTGGGCGGGCAGCTCATCGCCAGGCACTTCGATGAGTACGGGATGTTCCGCGCGGCGTACGCGCTGGAGCGGGCCCTCGGCCCGGAGGCGCACCGATGAGCGCGATCACCGACCGGTACGAGATGGTGGTGGGGCTGGAGGTGCACGTGCAGCTCAAGACGCGCACCAAGGCATTCTGCCCGTGTCCCACCACGTACGGCGCGCCGCCCAACCAGAACACCTGCCCGATCTGCCTCGCGCTGCCGGGGAGCCTGCCGGTGCTCAACGCCGAGGCCGTGCGCCTCGCGGTGCGGGCCGCGCACGCGCTCTGCTGCACCGTGAACGAGCGGTCGATCTTCGCGCGCAAGAACTACTTCTATCCCGACCTCCCGAAGGGCTACCAGATCTCGCAGTACGACAGGCCGCTCGCCGTGGAAGGGCACCTCGCCATCGGCAGCAACGCCGACGGGACGCCGATCACCATCGGCATCACCCGGCTGCACATGGAGGAGGACGCCGGCAAGTCGGTGCACGACCGCTACCCCGGCGCCACGGCGATCGACCTGAACCGCGCCGGCGTGCCGCTCATCGAGATCGTGAGCGAGCCGGACATGCGCTCGGCGCGCGAGGCGGCGGCGTACCTGCGCGTGCTCAAGCAGCTCCTCGAGTACATCGACGTCAGCGACGTCAACATGGAGGAGGGGAGCCTGCGCGTGGACGCGAACGTCAGCGCGCGCCTCCGCGGCGAGACCCGGCTCGGGACGAAGACGGAGGTGAAGAACATGAACTCCTTCTCCGCCGTCGAGCGCGCGCTGGAGGCGGAGTTCGCGCGACAGTGCGCGGTGCTGGCGGCGGGAGGGAAGGTGGAGCAGCAGACCATGCTCTGGGACGGCGCGAAGGGGGAAGTGCGCCCGGCGCGCAGCAAGGAAGGGAGCCACGACTACCGCTACTTCCCCGAGCCCGATCTCCCGCCGCTCGAGCTGGCGCTCGACTGGATCGAGCGTGTGAAGGAGGAGCTGCCGGAGCTGCCGCGGGCGCGCCAGGAGCGCTTCGCGAAGGAGTACGCGCTGCCCGCCGGCGACATCGAGGTGCTCACCGCGTCGCCGGCGCTCGCCGATTACTTCGAGAGCGTCGCGCGCCAGGCGGGGGACGCGAAGGCGGCGGCGAACTGGGTGATGGGCGAGGTGCTCGCCGCGCTCAACGCCACCGGGCAGGAGATCGCGCACTTCACCGTGCGTCCCGCCGATCTCGCGCGGTTGATCGCCATGGTGCGCGAGGAGATGGTCAGCCACTCGGCGGCCAAGCGCATCTTCGCGCGCATGACCGCCACCGGGGATCCGCCGGACAAGATCGCCAAGGACGAGGGGCTGCTCCAGGTGCGCGACGCCGACGAGCTGGCCCGCTGGGTGGACGAGGTGCTCATCGAGCATCCCGCCGAAGCACAGCGCTTCCGCGCGGGGGAGCGCAAGCTCCTCGGCGTGCTGGTGGGGCTGGTGATGAAGAAGTCGAAGGGGCGCGCCGATCCGAAGCGGGTGAATCAGTTGCTGTCCGAGCGCGCAGGCGGGTAGAGCGGTGCGGGGAGGCTGGCGGCGTAGGCGAGGCGCGACTCGGGCATCCCGAAGTGGCGCCCCGCCTCCTCCGCCAGGTGGAACTCCACCCGGCTGCGCCGCGCCTGGCGGCGCACTTCCTTCGCCAGCCGCAGCGCCTCGTCGCCGGAGGGGTCGAGCACGTACGGCTCCGAGGCGTCGACGCGGCTCAGGAAGTCGATGATGAAGTCGAAGCTGCGCTCCATGTAGCGCACGATCTCCGGGTTGCTCAGGTCCCACCGGCTGTTCTCGGCGGCGATCTGGAAGATGCGCTGCCACGACTCCGTGTCGGTCACGTACACCATGCCGCGGAAGATCCGGCGGTTGGTCTGCGTGCTGAAGATCGTGGGGCTGAGGATCCGGTCGAGGTGGTCGTCCGAGCGCGTGTGGTCGCGCAGGATCACCTCGCGGGCGCGCCGGCTGTACCCCGCGCCCAGGTGCGTCTCGAAGCGGCTCTCCCAGTAGCTGTGGCCGAGTCCCGACGTGCGCGACGCGATGATCAGGTAACGCGGGACGAAGTAGTTGTGCGCCACCGTGTCCGCCGCGAGGTGCGAGAGGTAGCCGAGCGCGAAGCTCCGCAGCGGCTCGTCGCGCGCGCGGTCGAGGATCTCGAGGCCCACCGCCCACGAGTGACAGTGGCGTCCCACGGGGGCGTACTTCTTGGCGATGCTGGTGTCGGCGGCGATGGAGCCGTAGAGGAAGTCGTAGGGAAAGGCGCGCAGCAGCTCGGCCACGTGATGGGGGAGTTGCGCGAGCGCGCCGAGCACCGCCTCGCCGAGGAAGATGTGGGTGCCCGGCGTCCACGCCCACGCGGTGGACGGGAGCAGCGCCACGGCCAGCACCCCCGCCACGAGGGCGACGATGACGACGGCCGGCGGGCGATGGCCTCCGCGCCACGCAAACCGGCGCGGAGGCGACGGCGAGCACCTCATCCGCGAGAGGATGCTCTCAGAGGCGGAGGCGCTTCCGCTGGCGGCGGACCGCTTTGCGCAGATCCTTGAGCTCGCGCGAGATGGTGTCGTCGATCGCCTCGCGCGCGGTGGTGATGTAGTCGCCGAGCGTGTCGCCGCTCTGCTCGAGCGGCAGCTCGGCGACCAGCTCCTGCCCGCGGCGCGCCGCCCAGCGCGCGCCGCGCAGCCCGCCGCGCCCCGCCGCGCGCGCCATCATGGTGGCCGGCCGCCCCTTCGGTCCACGCCGCAGCAGCAGCGTCACGCCCACGCCCACCATGAGCCCGAGGCCCATGGCGATGAGCAGGTCGTATTCCTCACGCCCCGCCACCATTTCGCCCCCGGTGACGGACTCGCGGTCCCGTCCCGCGGCGGCTCCTCTCGATCTCACGGTCGTACCCATCGTCCTCATCCTCCTCGAGCTCGTCGTCATCCTCGAACCCGGCGCGCGCGAGCTCCGTCTCGTCCTCGTCGTCGCCCAGCAGCGCCGCCGAATCTTCGCGGAACCGCTCCGCACCCACCCGTACCCCGCGGAGCGCCGCGGCGGTGGACACCACCGCCTGCTCCGCCTCCTCCTGCGCCATGTCGAGCAGCGCACCGAGCTGCCGCAAGCGCCGCTCCGACGCGGCGAGCCCGCGCTGCGCCGACTCGTTCACTTCGCGCAGCGTGCGGCTCACCTGCTCCACGTCCGTGCGCACCGCCGTCGTGATGTACGCCACGTCGTCGGTGACGCGCGCCGCGCGTGTCGTGATCGGATCGAGCTCGCCGTGCAGCTTCTCCACCAGGTCGCCCACCCGGGCGATCGTCTTGCGGAGCTGCAGCGCCACCGGGATCAGCGCCGCGACCAGCACGAGGAGCAGGATCGACACGAGCCCGCCCGCCACGTCGGCCACCTTGGTGAACCACCCCGATTCCGCCACCATCGGCTTGGTCACGATGGTGTCGGGCAAAGTCGCGGCGGCCTGCGTCAGCCAGCCGCCCACGTGCGCGGTGATCGTCATCCGTTCGGCGACTCGAAAAGGTGAGCTCGCGAGCGCTCCGCGTGGGGAGCGTGCAAGGCGGGTGCCAGGGACCAGCGGAGGGCGCTCCGGAGGCGGGCGTGGGGGGCCGTTCCCGCCGGGGGCGCCGTCACTCGTCCAGCTCCGGCGCCAGCCCCACCACCCGCGACACCGGCAAGGTGAACACGATCCCCGCGCCCGGGGAGTCGAGGCTCCCGCACACCTCCTGGATGAGCGAGATCGCCGCTTCAACCTTGTCGTCGTTCACCACGCTCAGCACCGTCTGGTTGCTCGGGCGCGACCGCGCGGTGAGCGACCGCAGCCCCGCGAAGATCGGCACATCGTGGCTCAGCACGTGGCCCATCCCCTCGCTGTTCACGATGGTGGCGCCCGTGATGCCGAGCTCGACGAACCCCGCGAGGATGTCGTCCACCTGCTCCACGTGATTGATGACGGCGACCAGTAGCTGCATGCGGTGACGTGCCGGGGGTGAGGGCGGTAGCGTATGCCGGGCGCGCATGACTGTCAAGCAGTTGCTTGACTTCCGCGCGCGGCGATGGTCATTCTTCGCGGGCGCGCGCGCGGGCCTCCACCGCGCCGTCCGTTCCGCCATCCACTGCGCCGCCTCGCGGCGTCCGGCACCCGATCACACGGCACCCGATGCAATTCGTCGTCGAAGGCGGGCATCCGCTCGCCGGCAGCATCCGTCCCTCCGGCAACAAGAACGCGGCGCTCCCCATCATCGCCGCCGCCCTCCTCACCGATCGCCCGGTCACCCTCGAGAACGTCCCGCGCATCCGCGACGTGGAGACGCTCGTCGAGCTGGTGCGCTCCCTCGGCGTGCGCATCGACTGGACGGCGCGCAACACGCTCGCGATCCACGCCGCGGAGATCCGCGCCGCGGGGCTCGATCCGCAGCTCTGCGCGCGTATCCGCGCATCGATCCTGCTCGCCGGACCGCTGCTCGCGCGCTGCGGCGAGGTCACGCTCCCGCCGCCGGGGGGCGACGTCATCGGCCGCCGCCGCGTGGACACGCACTTCCTCGCGCTCGAGCAGCTCGGCGCCACCGTGGAGGTGGACACCACCTACCGGCTCACGGCCAAGCGGCTCCACGGCGCCGACGTCTTTCTCGATGAGCCGAGCGTCACCGCCACGGAGAACGCGCTCATGGCCGCCGTGGCCGCGGAGGGCACCACGATTCTCCGCAACGCCGCGAGCGAGCCGCACGTCCAGGACCTCGCCACCTTCCTCGTCGCGCTGGGCGCGCGCATCGACGGGATCGGCACCAACACCGTGACCGTCCAGGGGGGGATGCCCCTCGGTCCCGCCACGCACCGCATCGGTCCCGATCACATCGAGGTCGGCTCGTTCATCGGGCTCGCCGCCGTCACCGATTCCGCGCTGCGCATCGAGCAGGCGGGGGTGGAGCACCTGCGCAGCGTCCGCATGGGGTTCGAGCGGCTGGGCGTCGTGTGCGAGGTCGACGGCGACGCGCTGGTCGTGCCGAGCGGGCAGTCGCGCGAGATCCGCAGCGACATGGGAGGGCACGTCCCCAAGCTCGAGGACCAGCCGTGGCCCGCGTTCCCGGCGGACCTCATGTCCATCGCCATCGTGACCGCCACGCAGTGCAATGGCCTCATCCTGATGCACGAGAAGATGTTCGAGTCGCGCATGTTCTTCGTGGACAAGCTGGTGGGGATGGGCGCGCGCATCGTGCTGTGCGACCCGCACCGGGCGCTCGTCTCCGGCCCGTCCGCGCTGCACGGGGCGGTGGTGGAGAGCCCGGACATCCGCGCCGGCATGGCGATCCTCCTCGCCGCGCTGTGCGCGAAGGGGACGAGCACCATCAACAACGTGGGGCAGATCGAGCGCGGCTACGAGCGGATCGACGAGCGGCTGCGGGCGCTCGGCGCGCACATCAAGCGCGTGGAGGAGCGGCGCGGGTGACGCTGACGGTCGCGCGGGAGGAGATCGGCGAGCTGTCGGCGCTCGGGGTGGTGGCGTTCACCACCACGCGCGCCGCCGGGACGTTCGGCACCCAGGGGACGGAGGCGGTGGGGGAGACGATGGGGCGGTGGTGGCGCCTCGTGGACGAGCTGCGTACCCTCGCCCCGCGCTTCGCCACCGCGCGGCAGGTGCACGGGAGTCGGGTGGTGGAGCACGGCGACGGGTGGGAGGGGTGGCTGCGGGTGGGCGCGGCGGACGGGCACGTGGCGGGGCGGGGGACGGCGCTCGCCGTCACCATCGCCGACTGCGTGCCGGTGTTCGTGGCGCACCCCTCCGGCGCGGTGGCGCTCCTCCACTCCGGGTGGCGCGGCACCGCCGCGCGAATCCTCGAGCAGGGGATCGCGGCGCTCGCCCGGCGCGGGCTCGCGCCGCGCGACCTCGGCGTGCACCTCGGTCCGGCCATCTGCGGCGCGTGCTACGAGGTGTCGCCGGAGGTCTACGGCCAGCTCACCGGGTGCTCGGTGGACGTGCCCACCACGGTGGACCTGCGCGACGTGATCGCGGGGCAGGCGCGCGCGGCGGGAGTCACGCGAATCTCGGTGAGCGCCTGGTGCACGCGCTGCCACAACGACCGCTTCTTCTCGCACCGCGCCGGCGATGGGGGGCGGCAGCTCGGGGTGATCGCGGCGCCGTTCTGAGGCGCCTTGACTACCGCTAAGTACAAGTCTAGATTCATCATCGGTTGCGCGGCGCCGTCGGTGCCGCGCGGAAATGTGGGGATGATGCCCCACATTTTTTGTTATTATGGCTCTGTGATGTGACGTGAACGACGCGCTGGAACGTGTTGTTGCCGATGAACTTGAAGCGCTGAGCTACGATCTCGTCGAGTTGCGGGTCGGCGGCTCTCGCTCGCGCCCGACGCTGCAGGTCCGCATCGACCGGCGCGATGGGGAGGCGATCACGGTGGACGACTGCGCCGTGGCGTCTCGCGCCATCGAGGCGAGGCTCGACGCGGAGGGTCGGGTGGGGGACCGGTACGTGCTGGAAGTGTCCTCCCCGGGCGTGGAACGGCCGCTCCGGACGGCGGCCGAGTGGCGCCGCTTCACCGGGCAGCACGCGAACGTTCTGAGCCCCACTCTGGGCGGCCGGGTCGAAGTCGAGATCCTGGGTGTCGAGGGAGAGGGGGAAGGAGCGGTCGCCGTGGTGCGCGACGCCACTGGCAACGAACAGCGTGTCCCGCTGGCCGACGTGAAGGAAGCGCGGCTGGCGTTCCACTGGTAATCGATGAGGGACCGAGCGATGGTCAGCTCCGCCGACATCCTGAGTGCGATCCGCGAGATGACGAACACGAAACAGCTCGATCGCGCGGAGCTGCACGGGCTGCTGCAGGACGGCATTTTCGCCGCGCTGGCGAAGAAGTACGGCCCGAACGTGCAGGCCGAAGTCGACATCGACGAGAATCGCGGCGACATCCGCATCGTGCGTCTGCGCACGGTGGTGGACGCCGTGACCGATCCGAGCCGGGAGATCTCGCTCGAGGAGGCGCGCTTCTACGACGAGGGGTTCGAGGTCGGCGATCAGATGGAAGAGCCGATCGACTTCGCGGACTTCGGCCGGACGGCGGCGCAGGCCGCGAAGCAGCGCATCATCCAGCGCGTCCGCGAGCGGGAGCGCACGCGGATCCGCGACGAGTTCGCGGGGCGCGTGGGCGACCTGCTCTCCGGCGAGATCCAGCAGATCGAGCGCGGCAAGCTGGTGGTCATGCTCAACAAGTTCCGCGAGGCGGAGGCGATCATCCCCTACCGCGAGC
>CAMLEQ010000138.1 GCA_946479015.1 uncultured Gemmatimonadota bacterium
CGTGGTCTCGAGTCCGGCGAATACGTTCCCCACCGAATCGCCCACCAGCACCGCGTCCACCCCGCTCTCGTCCACCAGACGGCCGAACAGCGCATCGTAGGCCGTCACCACCACCAGCTTCGCGCCGCTGCGCTTCCGCGCCGCGAACTCGCGCACCGTCATCTTCTTCGTCGTCT
Source organism: uncultured Gemmatimonadota bacterium (assembly GCA_946479015.1). The sequence goes on from CAMLEQ010000138.1 coordinate 177, forward strand.
GCCCCGTCGCGCTGCTCATCCACTCCCCTTGAGCTCGGCCAGCTCGCGCCGCCAGAAGTCACGGTGCGGCAACTCGGGATGCGGCACCGTGAGATCGGGCTCGTTCACCGTCTGCGTATCGAACGTCACAATGTCGAGGTCCAGCGTTCGCGGTCCCCAACGGACGGTGCGAACTCTGCCGGCGTCGCGCTCGATGGCATGGAGCGCCTCGAGCAACTCGCGCGGAGTGAGGGTGGTCTCGACGGCCACCATCTGGTTGAGATACGCGCCCTGAGGGACGTCGCCCACGGGCGCTGTTTCCTCCACGGAAGATGCGCGGAGGAGACGGCTCCGGGGAAGCGCAGCAAGGGCGATTCGGGCCCGCTCGAGGTGGGCGGCCCGGTCTCCGAGGTTGGAGCCGAGCGCGATGTAGGCGATGTCGCGCATCCGTTGACAGCGGCGGAACGTACGGGCATCGTGCGCGCGTGTCAAACGCCCCTCCTCCCCTTACCGCCTCCCCCACCCCCCTCTCGTGGACAGCCTGACGGCGCGCCATCTGGCGCGCGAGCTCGATGCGCGCTGGCGCGGCGGACGGATCGCGGCGTGCGTGCTCGATGCGGATCGCCGGCGCGTGGTGGTGGCGGTGGAGCGCGCGGCGCCGGTGGCCTTCGAGCTGGGCGACCCGGACGTCCCGGTCCGCGAGACGACGGCGCCCCCCGCCGGCGGCGCGATGCAGGGGTGGCTGGTGCGCGGCGTCACCGCGCCGGAGGACGACCGGCGGGTGGTGATCGAGCTGGGACGTCCGGGCAAATTCCGCGGCTCGCCGGAGCGGCGGGCGTGGCTCGAGATCAGCGCCCTTCCCACCGCGCGCGGGGCGGTGCTCCGCGACGCCGGAGGGGCGCGACTGGCGGCGATCGGCGCCCGCCTCCCCCGGTCGGCGCCGCCGCGTCCGCTCCCCGACGACGGCGAGCTCGCGCGCGCCGCGGCGCGGGGGGACGTGCAGGCGATGTCGCGGTGGCGCTGGATGAGCGCGGCGACGGCCGCGTGGCTCGCGCGCGAGCCGGAGCGTGCGGCCGAGCGCTACCGCGAGTTGGCGGAGGGTGCGCCGCGCCCGTCGCGCTGCGGCGACCGCGTGCTCCCGTTCCCGCTCTGCGAGGATGCGACCCCGGCGGCGTCGCTCGTGCTCGGCCTCGAGGCGGAGGGGACGGCGACACCGGAGCCGGCGCGCGATGGCCGGACGGCACGGGCGCTGGCGCGGTTGCGGCGCGAGCTCGAGCGCTCTCGCGCGGCGCCGCTGCTGCGCGAGGCGGCCGGCCTCCTGCTGGCGCTCGGCGATGCGGCGGCACCGACGGAGGTGACGCTCTCATCGGGGGACCGTGTGCCCGTGTCGCCGCGGCCGGGCGAGGGGGCGATGGCGGCGGCCGAGCGCCTCTTCGGCGAGGCACGCTCGATGGAGCGCGCCCTGGAGCGGCTCCCGGCGCGGATCGCGGAGCTCGAGGCCGCGCCGGCGGAAGCGCCGGGGGCCGCTCCGGCCGGGCGCGACGACTCGTCAGGCGGAACGCCGCGGCCGGAGCGGGCGCTCCCCTACCGGAGCTACCGATCCTCCGGCGGACTGGACATCTGGGTGGGACGCGGCGCCCGGGCGAACGACGAGCTCACCTTTCACGCCGCCTCGCCGGATGATGTGTGGCTGCACGCGCGCGACGCCGCGGGGGCGCACGTGGTGCTGCGCTGGCAGCGCGATGAGCCGCCGCCGACGCGCGACCTGGAGGAGGCGGCGCTCCTCGCCGCGTGGCACTCGCGCTCCCGCGGATCCACGGTGGTCCCGGTGGACTGGACGCGCCGCAAGTACGTACGAAAGCCCCGGGGCGGCGCCCCGGGGCTCGTGCTGCTGCAGCGCGCGGACACGCTGTTCGTGCGCCCCGAGCCGGCGGTGCTCCGCCGGCTCATGGGGAAGCGCTGACCGCCTCCCGCATCTCGCGCACGAGCGCCACGGCGCGCTCCACGCTCTCGTCCGCCGCCCGCACCACCGCGCTCCCCACCACCACGCCATCGGCCAGGCGGCTCACCGCTGCCGCCTGGTCGGGGCGCGAGATGCCGAAGCCCACGCAGATGGGGAGCGCGGTGACGCCGCGCAGACGCTCCACCGTGGCGGGAAGGTCGGTCGGCACATCGTTCCGCGCCCCGGTGACGCCGAGCCGGCTGATCAGGTAGACGAATCCGCGCCCGTGGCGCGCGATCTCCGCCATGCGCGCGGCGGGCGTGGTGGGCGCCACGAGGCGCACGAAGGCGAGCGGTCCCGAGCCGAGGCGCTCCTCGAGCGCGGGATCGGAGCCCACCGGCAGATCCGTGACGAGCAGTCCGCTCGCGCCCGCGGCCGCGGCGCGGTCGAGCACATCGCGCCCGGCCGCGAGGAGCGGATTGAGGTAGCTGAAGAGCACCACCGGCACGCCCACGCGCGTGCGGGCGATGAGGTCGAGCGCGCCATCCACGGTCATGCCGGCCTCCAGCGCGCGCTGCGAGCTGGCCTGGATCACCGGCCCGTCCGCGAGCGGATCGGAGAACGGGATGCCGAGCTCGATCACGTCGGCGCCCGCCTCCGCGATCCCCGCCAGCAGCTCGCGCGAGCGCGCGATGTCCGGGTGTCCGGCCGTGATGTAGACGACGAGCGCCTTGCCGCCGCGCGCGCGCAGTGCCGCGAAGCGGTGGGCGATGGGATCAGACGAAGTAGTCGCCGACGCGGATGCCATATCGATCGGGATCTGCAACCTTGATGATGGTGCGCCGGAAGCCGCCCGAGCCGTCGCGCTCGGTGAGGTCGGCGAGGAAGCCTGGGAAGAGCACGTGGCCGCGCTCGTCGCTCACGATCTTCACCAGCGGTCGGGAGATTGCTTCCGGCGAGGGGTTCACGGCGTGCACGAGCGCCAGCTCGAACGTGTCGAGCACGACCATCGTACCCACCGGATAGTGCCCCACGAGGCTCATGAACGCCTTCACGAGCACCTGGTCCATGCCGCGGCGCGGGTTGGCGCGCATCTCCTGGAGCACGTCGGCCGGCGTGAGCGGCGTGGTCTGGTAGCTGCGCCGCGTGGTCGCGGCGTCGAAGGAGTCCGCCACCGCCACGATCTTGCTGTAGATGCTCATCTCGCGCGGCCGGATGTGCTTCGGGTAGCCCGTGAGGTCCGTCTTCTTGTGGTGCTCGAAGGCGACGATCATCGCGCGATACGGGACGTCGTTCTGCCCGCGCATCTGGAAGAGCTGGAGCACGCCCATCCACGGGTGCGCGCACACGGTGCGCCACTCCTCTTCCGTGAGTCCCCCCGCCTTGTTGATGATCTCGAGCGGCACGCGCGCCTTCCCGATGTCGTGCATCAGCGCGGCGACGCCCAGATCGTACAACTGGAGGCGCGTGAGACCGAGCTTCCGCCCGAGCGCGACGGAGAAGATGCACACGTTCACGCTGTGGGTGAACGTGTACTCGTCGTAGTCGCGCAGCGTGGTGAGCCCGAGAATCGAGTTCTCCTCGTTGAGGATCTGGTCCACGATCCCCTGCACCACCCGCTTGATCTTCTTGATGTTCGGGCTCTTCCCCATGCGGACGGAGGCGATGACCTCCTTGGTCACCGACACCGACTGCGCGTAGGTGCGCTTCGCGGCCTCGCGTGCCTTCTCCTCCTCCTCCTGGTCCACGGCGGACGGCGGACCCACCTCGAACGCCGCCACCCCCGCGCTGGCGAGACGCTCGGCGATGCCGCGCAGCCGCTCCTCGCGCTCCGCGGTGCCGGGGGACTGGAGCACCGACAGGAACACCAGCCAGTCGCGCGCGGCGGAGCCCTCGTGGACGCGGAAGAGCCCCATCCCCGCCTCGGCGAAGACGGTGATGATGCGGCTGAAGCTCGCGTAGTTGTCCAGGTCGAGCCGGAGCCGCGTGCCGTTGATGAAGATGAACTCCCCCGACACGCGCACCTCGAGCTCGCGCTCGCGCCGGAGGAACTCCTCGGCGGTGCGCACGAGCTCGTCCATGGTCTTCTGCACCACCGGGTTGTCCGGCGGGTACAGCTTCAGCGTGCGCATGGCGCCGTAGACGGCGACGAGGAACTCGCGCCCCACCTTGCGGACGTAGCCATCGCTGCCGCGCTCTCCGATCATCGCGCCGGGCGCGGGCGTCTGGGGGCGGATGCCGGTGGCGGTCACGCGGCGCCTCCGCGCAGCGCGCGGTTGATGGCGCTGCGCACGCGCACGTCCTTGTCCTCGGCGGCGCGGCGCAGCGTCTCGAGCGCGCGCGCCGAGCCGATGCGGCCGAGGGCGAGCGCCGCGCACGCCCGGATCTCCGGATCGATGCGGCGTCGCAGCAGCATGCTCCGCCCGTTGAGCAGCGCGTCGAGCTGCTCGATGCCGGCATCGCCGGCGAGCTGACCGAAGGCCTCGAAGTACGCCATCTTCTCCGTGAGGTCTGCCTCGCGCACCGCCTTCCCCGTCACCACCGCCTCCACCTTGGGAAGCGCGGCGCGATGCCCGCGCGCGCCGAGGGCCCGCACCGCGGTCACGCGCACGTCGCGATCGGGATCGTCGAGCGCCCCTTCGAGCGCGCGCGCGGCGCCGGGGGAGGCGATCTCCGACAGCGCCTGCGCCGCCGCCTGACGCAGCTCCACCGGCCCGCTCCCGACCACCTTCGCGAGATTCGCCACCGCGGCCGGGGACCGGAGGTCGGCGGCGCGGCGGATCGCCTCGAGCGCGATGTGCGGATCCTCGGACGCGATCAGCTTGAGCATCTCCGCCGTGTTCATCGATGCCATTCGCGCCGCCGTGCGCTCGAGCGCCGTGCGCAGCTCGCGGCTCTGCGCCTGACGCAGCCACCCGAGGACCGTGCCGAGCGTGGAGGGCCGGAGCTGCTGGAAGAGCGCGTCGAGCTCCTCCTGCGGCGGGATCTTCTCCGAGTCGTCGAGCGACTGGAGGAGCTGCGACAACACGCCGGCGTCGCTCAGGTTCTCCGGGAGGCGCGCGAGGCGCGCGCGCACCTCGTCGGTCGCCTCGGCGAGGGTACGATGCAGCGCCTCCACCTCCCCGAGCAGGTAGGCGACGCCGCCGTAATCGCCGGTGGACAGCAGGTGGAGCATGAACTGCTCCAGGATCGCCGCCGCCTCCATGCGCACGGCCGGCGCGGTCTGCACCTCGAGCACATCGAGCAGGATCGCGAGCACGTTGCGGCGCAGATCGGTGCCCTGCTCCTTCTGCACCTCGGCGCGCAGGTAATCGATCTCGTGCTCGTCCAGGAAGTAGAGCGCGGCGTCCAGATCCTCCATGCGCACGATCCCCTGGCGCTCCGGCGTCTGCTCCTCCTCCGCCTCCTGCTGCACCTCCACGAGCGGGATGTTCCGGTCCGCGCTGGCGGTCTCGCTCGGCGCCGGCGGCACCACGCCGTCGATCGCGATGTCGATGAAGCGATAGCGGAGGTAGGCGAACTCCTGCTCCCAGAGAAGCGTGAGCAGGTCGTCCTCGTCGGGGGATGCCTTCCGCACGCGCTGGAGAATGTCGAGGAGGACCAGCAGCTCGTCGTTCTCCACGCCCTGCCGGAAGGTCAGCTCGCGCACCCCGTCCTTGAAGAACAGCCACGGCAGGCTCTCGGCACGAGAGGTCTCGTGCTGCACCGTCCGCCCCAGCCAGCGGAACTCCGCCTCGGAGATGTGCAGCACCAGCTCCGCCGTCCCACCCCAGATGGGCGCGAACGCGCCGCGGAGGTTCTCGATCGCCCGTTGGTAGATCGGGTTGTTCGGGAGGTAGAGCTGGTGCGTCTTCACCGCGCGCGCGAGGTGCCGCAGCATCTCCTCGACGAGCTGCTGCGGTACCGGGAGCTCGGGGAGCTCCGGCGTTTCGGTGGCGGCTGGAAAGGACGTGGGGGACGACACGCTCACGAGCGGCCGGCGAGGATCTCGCTCACCTGCATCACGTCCTTGTCGCCGCGACCGCTCACGCACAGGAGCACCGGCGCGTCCGCGGGCCAGCGGCCACGCTGCTCCGCCACCCACGCCACCGCGTGGGCGGTCTCGAGGGCGGGGATGATCCCCTCGAGGGTGCTGAGCATCTGAAATCCCTCGAGCGCCTGGGCGTCGGTGACGGCCACGTAGCGCGCGCGACCGCTGTCCTTGAGGTACGAGTGCTCCGGGCCCACGCCGGGGTAGTCCAGCCCCGCCGACACCGAGTGAGCCGGGTGCACCTGCCCGCCGGCGTCCTGGAGCAGGTAGCTGAGCGCGCCGTGCAGCACGCCCGGCGTGCCGCGCGAGAGCGACGCGGCGTGGTGCGCGCTCTCCAGTCCCTCGCCCGCGGCCTCCACTCCCACCAGCTCCACCTCCTGGTCGGCGACGAACGGGTGAAAGATTCCCATGGCGTTCGAGCCGCCGCCCACGCACGCCACCACGGTGGCGGGGAGCCGTCCGGCCCGCTCCAGCATCTGCGCGCGCGCCTCCCGGCCTATCACGGCCTGGAGCTCGCGCACCATCCGAGGATAGGGGGCGGGACCGACCACCGACCCGATGATGTAGTGGCTGTCCGTCACGGTGGTCACCCAGTCGCGAATCGCCTCGCTGGTCGCATCCTTGAGCGTGCGCGTGCCGGTGGTGACGGGACGAACCTCGGCCCCCAGCAGCCGCATGCGGAAGACGTTGAGCGCCTGGCGCCGCATGTCCTCCTCGCCCATGTAGACGACGCACTGGAGGCCGAAGCGTGCGCAGACGGTGGCCGTGGCCACGCCGTGCTGCCCCGCGCCGGTCTCGGCGATGATCCGCCGCTTGCCCATGCGTCGGGCGAGCAGCGCCTGCCCCACGGTGTTGTTGATCTTGTGGGCGCCGGTGTGGTTGAGGTCCTCCCGCTTCAGGTACACGGGGGCGCCCACCACCTCGGACAGACGCGGCGCGGTGCTCAACGGAGATGGACGACCGACGTACGTCCGGAGCAAATCGTCGAGCTCCGCCAGGAAGGCGGGATCCGCGAGCGCGTCGTCCAGCGCCTGCTCCAGCTCATCGAGGGCGGGGATCAGCGTCTCGGGCACGTAGCGCCCGCCGAAGGCCCCGAATCGGTCCCGCGCCTGCTGCACAGTCGTCATCGCTCCACCGTGTGGCGCCGCACCGCGTCCGCGAACGCGCGCATGCGCTCGTGATCCTTGAGGCCGGGCGCGCGTTCCACGCCCGACGACACATCCACCACGTGCGGGGTCAGCGCCGAGATGGCCGCCCCCACCGTTTCCGCCGACAGCCCGCCCGCCGCCACGAGGCGACAGCGGCGCGGGCGCGCCTCGGGGGGGAGCACCGACCAGTCGAAAGCGGTGCCCGTGCCCCCCAGCCGTCCCTGCACCAGCGCGTCGACGACGATGGCCTCGGCCACGCCGTCCAGCTCCGCGAGCGCGGGCGGAAGCGCGCTCCCGATGCGCACCACCGTCCACACCAGCGCGCCGGTCACCGCGTGCACCCGGTCCGCGTGCTCGGGCGTGGGGTCGCCATGGAGCTGGACGATGTCCAGTCGTGCCACCTCCACGATGCGCGCGATCTCGTCCGGCGGGTGCGCGGCGAACACCCCGACGCGTCGCACCGGACGGTCCACGGCCGCCAGCACCTCGGCGGCGCGCGGCGCGTCGAGGTGCCGCGGCCCCCCCGCGAAGATAACACCGGCGTACGAGCCACCGAGAGCGGCGACCTGTCCGGCGTCCTCCGGCCGGGTGAGCCCGCAGAACTTGATCTCAACCACGCGGCACCTTCGGCACGCTCGCGAGCGAGCGCACCGCGGCGCGCGGGTCGGGGCTCGCCGAGAGCGCGGAGCCGACCAGCACCGCGTCGGCGCCAGCTGTCGCGGCGCGCCGCACCCCCTCCACATCACGGACGCCACTCTCCCAGAGCGCCAACCAGTCGCGGGGGACCATGGGGAGCAGGCGATCGCCCACGGCGGCGTCGATCGCCAGCGTCTCCAGGTTGCGATTGTTGACCCCCACCACCCCGCTCCCGGCCGCCAGCGCCCGCTCCAGCTCTCGCTCGTCCCGCACCTCCACCAGCGCGTCGAGCGACAGCGCGTGTGCGCTCGCGACCAGGCGCGGCAGCACCGCCGGTTCGAGCGCGCGCGCGATCAGCAGCACGGCCGATGCGCCGGCGGCGCGCGCCTCGAGGATCTGCACGTCATCCACGATGAAGTCCTTGCGGAGCAGCGGCACGCGCACGGCGCGGCGGGCCTCCTCGAGATCCGCGAGCGATCCACCGAAGTCCTCGGGCTCGGTGAGCACCGACACCGCCGCCGCGCCCGCCTCGGCGTACGCGAGCGCCTGCGCCGCGGCGGAGAGCCCCGGGTTGATCGCCCCCTTGGACGGAGAGCGGCGCTTCACTTCCGCCACCACCGCGACCTCCGGCCGGCGTAGCGCGTCCTTGAAGGAGGGGGGCGCGGGGGCGGCCGCCGCGGCGCGCTCGAGCGCCCGCACCGACCCGGCGCTCGCACGCGCGGCGGCCGCACGCTCGGCGGCGCGCTCCGTGAGGCGTCCCAGCACTCCGGCGGGAGGGGTCCATCCAGCGAATACTTGCACTTCGGGCAATGTTCGGCTATAGTGTCATTCGGAGAATTTTCGGGACCCAGGCGGACGCCTCCGTCCCGCTCACACCTCTCACGAGGGCGGAGCATGGCGCTCACGAAACGGCAGCGCGAGATCCTCACCTACCTCGGCACGTACACCGAGCAGAACGGGTACGCGCCCAGCTTCGAGGAGATCGCCA
>CAMLEQ010000139.1 GCA_946479015.1 uncultured Gemmatimonadota bacterium
GTGAGGATGAGCGCGATGATGATCGTCACCGCCTCGTAGTACACGTCGGGCGCCACGCCGTGGGCGACGAAGAACGCCGGCGCCACGGTGGCCACCACCGAGTACGCGAACGCCGCCCCAGTGCCCACGGCGATGAGCGTGTTCATGTCCGCCGAGTGATGGCGGAAGGCCATCCACGCGCGGGTGTAGAAGTGGCGCCCCGCCCACCCCATCACGGCGAGCGTGAGGAAGAGCAGCGCGAACGAGATCGCCCGCGCGGGGATGGCGTACAGCCATGGCGCCGCGCGCTCGAGCGCCGGGGAGAGCGATGCCATCACCCAGTGCATGAACGGATCCGCCACCGCGCCGCGCGCCGCGCGCGCGGCCGCCGACATGAGCGGCATCGACAGCACCATCGCGACGATTCCCACCACGCCGCTCGCGATCGCCTTCCCCTTCAACTCCCGGAACTCGGCCTGCTGCGCGCGGTCGCGCGCCGCCTGCTCGTCGAACGCGCTCTCCTCCGGGCGCGGCAGCTCGGCGCCGTACCCCGTCTTGCGGATCGCCTCCACCAGCGCGTCGGGGGATGTCGCCGCCGCGTCGTAGGCGACGGTGGCGCTGTTCATCATCAGGTTCACGTTCGCGTCCACGACGCCCGGCGTCCTGCCCAGCGCCCGCTGCACGCGCCCCTGGCACGCCGCGCACGTCATCCCCGACACGGGGATCACCACCGTCTTCGCCGGCGAGCGTGCCCCCTCTTCGGCGCGCGGCGCGCCCTGCTCGATGTTCACCGTGGTCATGCCTTCCATCTCTCCCGTGAAGCGCGAGCGTGCTCGCGCGTGCCGCCGCTCACTCGGCGACCAGCTTGCCGTGCAACATGCTCATCCCGCACGTGAACTCGTACGTGCCGGGACGGGGTGGAGTGATCTCCACCGTCGTTCGCTCGAACGCGGGGAGGAACTTCCGGATCCCGAAGTCGCCGAACACCACCTCCTCCGAGCAGCTCGACGTCTCCTGGCGGTCGAAGATGAGCCGCACCGGCGCGCCGGCCCGCACATGCACCGTGCGCGGCTCGTAGCCGCCGTGCACCGCGATCACCACTTCCTGCGCGCCGCCGCGCTGCGTGATCGCGGCGCCTGCCCGGTGCCTCTCCGCGAGGAAGAAGTACCAGTTCACCCACGCGATCGCCGCCACTCCGGCGGCCATCGCGAGGAGATCCACTGTGCTCATGGCGCCCTCCGCTCAGCTCCGCGCGGCGACTTCCGCGTCGTAGCCCGCATCGCGAACCGCCTCGATCGCCGCGTTCACCGCCGGGTCGTCTCCGGCGCGGATGCGCGCCGAGCCGATGCCCACGTTCTCCACCTGCACCCCCGGAACCTCCGCGAGCGCCTGCGACACCGCGCGGACGCAGTGCCCGCAGCTCATCCCCGAAATGGCGAGATCGATCGACTTCATCTTCCCTGCTCCCGTGTTGTCGGTTGGCCGGGGGCGAATACCCCCGCTGGGTATCAAGTTATATACCCCCTCCCCCTATTTCAACCCTCCCCCGTCAGCATTCCCACGCGGCCGGTCCCATGAAAGCGCCGAGCGGGCCGAGCAATGATGCTCGGCCCGCTCGGATGGTACCGGAGTCACTCCGATCAGATCGCCAGCAGCCGAGAGAAGAACGACCGGTAGCGCTGGAGCGCCTGGCGCAGATCCTCCGTGGATACGTCGCCGCCGCGGTCCCACTGCCCCTCGAGCTTCGCCCGCTCGTTCGCGAACGACTCGGCGAGCCGCTTGATCGCCTCCGCCACCAGCCCGTCCGCCCGCTCAACCGCGCGCCGCGGCTCGTCGACGAATCCCGCCTGGATGTCCGTCCACTGCTCGCGGAACCGGCTCACCACATCGGACGCGAGCAGCGGCGTGCTCCGCGACTCGGCGCCGGCCGCCCCAGGCTCCACGCTCGCCTCGCGCGCCACCTCGCGCTCCTCCACCCGCTCTCCCGGCGCCGCCGTCGTGCGCTCCTCGCTCTGCTCGGCCGCGTTCGCGAGGTCGGCCGTGGACAGTCCCTTGTCGTTCCTGCGCTCGTCGCTCATGGATTCACCTCTCTGTTCGTCGTCGCCTCACGCTCCTCGGCGCGTTCCGTGGCGCGCTCCGTCTCCCGCCGTTCCTCGCGTCGCGCCTCGCGCTCCACCGTGCGCGGCACGGCGCGGTCGGCCGCGCGCGCCTCCTCGACGTGCCCCTCGTGCTCGCGATCCTCGAGCAGGTCCTGGAACAGCTCCCGGTAGTAGACCATGGCTCGGCGGAGATCCTCCGTGCTCGCCTCCCCGCGCCGGTGGCGCTGCGCGATGTCGCGCGCCGCGCGGTAGTTCTCCACCACGCGCGGGTGGTGCACCGAGAGATCGGCCGCGCGCCGGTCGAAGTCGGCGAGCGGATAGCCGCGCGCCGCCATCACCTCGTCCACGAGGTGATCGGCATCGCTCACCGCGCCGCGCGGGTCGTCCACGAAGCGCGCCTGCACGCCGCGCCAGCGCGTCTGGAACGTGGCGCGCTGCTCCGCGCCGAGCGGTTGGATGTCCAGGTGCTCCACGCGCTCCTTCCGCGCGACGAGCTCCGCTTCCGCGCGCCGCCGGTCGCCGAGCTCGTGCACGGTGCGCGTGTACTCCGGGCCGTAGCGCGCACGCAGCTCCGCCGTGCGCCGCCGCTGCCACGCCCACCACGCCACCGCCAACAGCAGCAGCACCACGACTATCGCGAGTATGACCGTCTGATTCATCGTTTCCTCCTTCCTGGCGCGAGTCCGTCCGCGGATGTTTCGTCCGCCGCGCCGCGCTCCCGCCAGCGCGCGACGCACCCGCCTCACGGAGCACCTTGGGTGCCATCGCGATGCGGGCTCGACGGCGGGCACTACGATGCACCTTCGCGGCGAGCGATATTACCGGCACGACATCGCATGGAGGACTCTCGTGACGGACATCGCCGCGGCCTATCTCGCCGAGTCGCGCTCGCGCTTCGGCAAGACGAAGGAGCAGGTGGAGCGCGCCATCGCGCAGGTGGACGACGCCGCGTTCTTCGCCACGCTCGGCGCGGAGGACAACAGCATCGCCGTGATCGTGAAGCACATGGCGGGGAACCTGCGCTCCCGCTTCACCGACTTCCTCGTGAGCGACGGGGAGAAGCCCGACCGCGATCGCGACTCGGAGTTCGAGGTCGGCGCGGGCGACACGCGCGCCTCGATCGAGGCGGCGTGGCAGGCGGGGTGGAGCGCGCTCTTCGGCGCGCTCGACGGGCTACGCCCGGAAGACCTGTCGCGCACGGTGCGCATCCGCGGCGAGCCGCACTCGGTGCTGCAGGCGCTGGAGCGGCAGCAGACCCACCACGCGTATCACGCGGGGCAGGTGGTGCTGCTCGCGAAGCATCACGCGGGACAGGCGTGGCGGACGCTCTCGATCCCGCGTAAGGGATCGGCGGCGTTCAATGAGGCAATGCTGTCGCGGCGCGGCTCATAGCGCCCGGACTCCATTTCGGCTCCTCGGCCGGGTGGGTTCCGCGAGAGCTCCTCGGCACGGCTGGTTTCGCGAGAGCTCCTCGGCCGGGGGGGTCCGCGAGAGCTCCTCGGCCGGGTGGGGTCCGCGAGAGCTCCTCGGCCTGGCGCCGGTGGCCATTCGCTCCGGCGGCGCGACGCGCTTACACGCTGCGAGCCCCCGCGCGCGCCAGAGCGTAGTACCGCCTGACGAGCATCGCCCGTCGGCGCGCGCGGGGTCTCTTGCTACGCGCGACGCACCGCCTGCGCGAACGGCCCCCGCCGCCTGTCCCCCACCCTGCGCCAGGGCCGGGAGCTGCGGCGGCGAGCGCCGCACGCCGCGCGGAGCGCCGCGCGCGGCCGACCGCACGCCGCGAGCCTCGCGTGCCACGCGGGCCTCGCGCCGATAGCCGCGCGCCGGGTGCCTCGCGACCGCGGGGGTGTGGCGACGGCGGCGTCCGCGCGGTAGCAAGAGACTCCCCGGGCGCCGACGGTAGATGCCGACTCGGGCGCCCCGAACGCGCTGGCGCCCGGGGAGGCTCGCAGCGTGTAAGCGCGTCGCCGCCAGAGCCACACCCCCGCGTCACGCCAGTCCCAGGAGCCCAGCCCCGCCACGGCCCGCGTCACGCAAGTCCACGGAGCCCACCACGGCCGGCGCCCCGCCAGTACCAGGAGCCCCCACGGCCCGCGCCGCGGCAGGACATGGAGAGACGCGGCGCTCAGAGCACGGCTGCTCCCGCGCGCGCGACTTGCGCATCCTGGCTGGATTGCATCCCCGACACCCCGATCGCCCCCACCACCTCCCCGTTCACCATCAGCGGCATCCCACCCTCCAGCGGGAGCAAGTTCGGCACGGCGAGCATGCGCAGCCCCATCCCCCCGGCAGTGATCGCCTCCTCGAACGCCTTCGTCGGGCGGCGGAAGTTCAGCGCCGTTTCCGCCTTCGCCTGCGCGATCGTCACGCTCGCGTACTGTGCCTGATCGAGCCGCTCGAGCAGCACGAGATGTCCCGTGCTGTCCACGATCGCGATCACCATCGGCCACCCCTGCCGCACCGCCTCCGCCTCGGCGGCGGCCATCACCTCCTTGGCGCGGGCGAGGCCGATCGGCGGGCCGTAGCGGGGCGGGAGCGGAGTCTGTCCTTGCGAGGAGGCGCCGGTGGACGCGGGGGTCGTGGTGGCCATGGTTCGCTCCTGCTGGAGAATTGGAGAGGGAGTGCCGAGCGCGCTCAGGGATCGATCTCGATGATGCGCACCTCCCCCGGCGCGAGTCGCAGGCTGTCGATCGTGCGCCCGTCGAACGCGCGCACGGAGCGGCCTGTTCCATCGAGCGACCACTCCGTCGCCGTGCGTCCGGAGCGCGGCAGACGCACGCGCAGCTCCGGGTCGCCGTCCCTGTCCCAAGCGAACAGCACCTGCGTGCCGTCGGGGCGGATGAAGTCGTGCACGTACGGCGTCCCAGCCCCGCGCGTGCCGCGCGTCACCGTCACGCCGAGCCCGGGGTCGCCGATCGTCAGCGTTCCCACGTTCAGCAGCCGCACGAGCAGGCGCACGGTGGAGAACGCGAGCTTCGGGCGACGGTCGCTGTAGGTGAGTCCCAGATGGTAGTTGGGCGCTCCGCCGATGGCTGCCGCCCCGGCGCGCAGGTCCTTGATCTCGTAGATCCCGATCTGCTGCACCGCGGGCTCGGCGAGAAAGGTCGGGATCGCGCGCGCCCACCAGAGCGCCTGGTCGCGCTCGGTCTTCCCCGGCACCGTCGCGAACCCCGTCTCGTCGATCCACACCGGCGCGCCGCGGCAGTGCGCGCGCCAGGCAGGGAGGAACGTCGCCCACCCGAAGTCGTGGAGATACGACTCCACCGTCACCGAGTCCGGCGTCCACGTCTCCGGGTAGGCGTGGAAGGGGACCGCGTCCACGCGCGCCGCGTCGCAGGCGGCGCCCGCCCACGCGGCGTCGGGCCAGACCATTCCACCGAGCAGCACCTGCGCGTCCGGATCCGCCTCGCGGATCGCGGCGGCCGCCGCCGCGAGCGTGGAGTCGTACGCGCCGCGCGTGCCGTCCCACCACTGCGGCGTGTTCTCCTCGTTGTAGATCTCGAGCGAGCGCACGTTGGGGTGCCGGCGCAGCGCCAGCGCGAGCGCGCGCACGAAGCGCGTCCAGTCGGCGCCGTCGCGCGGCGGGTCGTTCCACGCCACGCTGTCCTCGCCGCCGCGCGCCGCCCACTCGGGGGTGTAGGCGATGTAGGGGCGTAGCGTGATGCCGGAGTCCGCCGCGAGACGCGCGAAGCGGTGCAGCCAGCCGAAGTCGTAGCGCCCGCGCTCCGGCTCCACCTCGAGCCAGCTGATGCTCCCGCGCCAGGTGCGCACGCCCAGCGCGCGGAAGAGCGCGAAGTCGCGCGCCACATCGCGCAGGTCGTCCCCCACGTCGTAGTCCTCGAGGATGGCGAACGACACCGGCTTGGTGATCAGCGCGCGCTCGACCGCGGGCTCCGGAGCCGGCGCCGGCGGCGGAGCGCGGCGCGCGCCGGAGCACGCGCCGAGTAGCAGGGCGAATGGCAGACTTCGCCAGAGCGGAGTGTGACGTGAGCTGCGCGACGTTGGATGAGACCTCGACCGAGGGACGTCGCTCGCCGCAGGAAGAGTCGTACCAGTGAAGCGGCGACAGGCGGCAGTGGCGGCGGGGCGCGTGCGCCGCACGATCCGCCTTCGAATTACGTTTTCGTCACGAAGCCGATGCGCGGGGCGCGTAAAGTTATCATTGCGCCATCGAGCGTGATCCTGGGATTGCGCGTGATCGTCGTCGGCCGAAGTCGGCGGGCAAGCGCTCCGTCACCGCGTTGCACGCAGATCCCGATTTCGCGGTTCTGGAATCGGAGCGTGATCATGAAGCCCTCGCCTTCGCCGCTGCGTGCCGCCGCCGGATCGGCGTGCGTGCTCATCCTGCTGCTCGCCACCTGCGAACGCCCGAACCCCACCGCTCCCGAGCATCGCGGACCCGCGGCCTCCCCCGTCAACGCCGACGTCACGAGCGGGCCGGCGGTGCTCGTGGGCGCGGGGGACATCGTGCGGTGCGACGCGACGAACGACGAGGCCACGGCGTCGATCCTCGACACCATCGCCGGCACCGTGTTCACGCTCGGCGACAACGTCCTCACCGGCACCGACAGCGAGTACAACAACTGCTACGGGGCATCGTGGGGGCGGCACAAGGACCGCACGCTTCCCACGCCTGGCGAGATGGACTACACGACGGCCGGCGCCCCCGGCTACTACAAGTATTTCGGCGCCGCGGCCGGCGACCCCACCAAGGGCTACTACAGCTACGAGGCGGGTGACTGGCACGTGATCGTGCTGAACACCGAGGTGGCGGTGAAGGCCGGCTCGCCGCAGGAGCAGTGGCTGCGCGCCGATCTCGCGGCGCACCCGAACGTGTGCACGCTCGCCTACTTCCACCGCCCGCTGTTCTACTCCGGCGGCACCACCGGCACGCACCCGGAGATCAAGCCGCTCTGGGATGCGCTCTACGCCGCGGGAGTGGAGCTCGTGCTCAACGGGCACCAGCGCCACTACGAGCGCTTCGCGCCGCAGAAGCCCGACGGCACCGCGGACCCCACGTTCGGCATCCGCGAGATCATCGCCGCCACCGGCGGGCAGGCGCACGGCTCGTTCGGCACCACGGCGCCGAACAGCGAGGTGCGCGACCGCACGTCGTACGGCGTGCTGAAGGTCACGCTCTCCTCGGGGAGCTACACCTGGCAGTTCATCCCCATCAAGGGCGCCACCTTCACCGACGCCGGCAGCGGCACCTGCCACGGCGCTCCCGGCTCGTCGACGAACAACAACCCGCCCACCGCCGCGCCCGGCGGCCCGTACACCGGCGTGGAGGGGACGGCGATCTCCTTCAACGGGAGCGGCTCGTCCGACCCCGATGGCGACACGCCGCTCTCGTATCTCTGGAGCTTCGGCGACGGGAGCACCGGCACGGGCGCGACGCCCACGCACGCGTACGCGGACAACGGGACGTTCACCGTGTCGCTCACCGTCACCGACTCGCGCGGCGCGGCCAGCACCGCCGTCACCACCTCGGCCACCGTCACGAACGTGAAGCCGACGGTGAACGCGGGAGCCGATGCGGCCGCGGGAGTGGGGACGGCGTTCACGCTCAGCGTGTCGTTCACCGATCCGGGGTCGAGCGACGCGCCGTGGGCGTACAGCATCGATTGGGGAGACGGCAGCGCGGCCACCACGGGGAACACGAGCAGCCGCACCACGCCCATCTCCGCCAGCCACACGTACGCCGCGGCGGGGACGTTCACCGTGCCGGTGACCGTCACCGACAAGGACGGCGGCGCGGGCGTCGACACGACGGTCATCACCGTCTCCAGCGCGCCGCCGCCACCTCCACCACCGCCCCCGGGGACGCCGGTGCTCGTGGGCGCAGGGGACATCGCCAAGTGCAGCTCGCACCCGCACTCCGAGGAGACCGCGCAGATCCTGGACACCATTCCGGGCACCGTGTACACCATCGGCGACAACGCGTACCCCGATGGCAGCGCGGCACAGTTCGCCAACTGCTACGATCCCACGTGGGGGCGGCACAAGTCACGCACGCGGCCGACGGCGGGGAACATCGACTACAACACCACGAACGCGACGCCGTACTACAACTACTTCGGCTCGGCGGCCGGCGATCCGTCGAAGGGGTACTACAGCTACGATGTGGGCACCTGGCACATCATCGTGCTGAACGACAACATCGAGTACAAGGCGGGCTCGGCGCAGGAGCAGTGGCTGCGCGCCGATCTCGCGGCGCACCCCGCGCTGTGCACCCTCGCCATGTGGCACCGGCCGCGCTACTACTCGTCGGGGAGCACCGGCGACCGCACGTCGCTCAACGCGTTCTGGAATCCGCTGTACGCGGCCGGCGCGGAGATCGTGCTGAACGGGCACGTCCACCAGTACGAGCGCTACGCCCCGCAGGACCCGAACGGCAACGCGACGCCGAACGGGATTCGCGAGTTCATCGTCGGCACCGGCGGCGAGGGACTCGGCACGCCGGGCACGCCGCACAAGAACGTGGAGGTGCTCGACGCGAAGAACTTCGGCGTGCTGAAGATCACGCTCGAGGATGGGGCGTACTCCTGGCAGTTCATCTCCACGGCGGGCGGAACGAATCACGACTCGGGGCGGCAGAGCTGTCATTGAGACCGGGACTCGGGATTCGGGAATCGGGAATCGGGAATCGGGAGAGGCAGCGAGGGGGGGGGGGGGGGGGGGGGCGCGCCCCCCCCCCCCCCCCGGGGGGGGGGGGGGGCGGCCCGCCCGGCGGCCCCCCCCCCCCCCCCCCCCCCCCCCCCCCCCCCCCGGCCCCACCCGGGGGGGGCGAGCCGCCCCCC
>CAMLEQ010000140.1 GCA_946479015.1 uncultured Gemmatimonadota bacterium
CGTCACGAAGATCTTCCAGAACTCCGACAGCACGTACCGGTCGAGGGGGTGCAGGCGCAGTCTCACGCGGTCCTCCGCCGGTCCGCGTGGATCCCCACGCGGCGCAGCCAGCGCGCCGAGCGCGCGCGCACCGCGTCCCAGATCTCGGACGCGTCACCGCCGCGCGCCGTCGCTCCCGAGCGCTGCACGCGCGCGAGCATCAGGATCCCCACCACGGCGAACAGCACGTTCGCCGCCCACATCGCCCAGAAGGGGCTCAGGATCAGCTTGTCGGCCAGCGTCTCCCCCGCGATCAGGCACACGTAGTACAGCGCGAACGCCACCAGGCTCACCCCGATCACCAGCCCCACCCCGCCGCGCGGGAAGCGGAGCGCGATGGGCGCGCCGAAGATCACGAACACCACGCACGCCGCGGCGAGGGCGAACTTCTTCTGGATCTCCACCTCGTAGCGGGCCATGGTCATGCGCGCGTCGGCGATGCGCGCCTTGTAGACGTCGAGCTGCCCCGCGCTGGGGAGCGCCGCCAGCCGGACGGGGTTGGGGGGGACGCCGGCGTGCATCTGCGGAGCGAGCAGCACGGAGGGCGTCTGCTTCTTCCCCTTCGCGCCCCGCCCGGTCGCGCTGTCGCGGCGCAGAATGGAGTCCTGCCGCGCCAGCTCCCGCTGCGCCACCTCCGACGGCGTCGGCGTCCGCCGACCGATCTGCGGCAGCGCCCGCGGCTGCGCCGAGCTCGCCGGCGGAGCCACCGCGTGCGGGCGCGCCGGGGGACGGGCGGGCGCCTTCGTCTTCGCCGTCCCCTGCGCGCCGCGCTTCACCGGGCTCGTCTTCCGCGCCGGCGTGGTCTGCTTCTTCTTCGGCTGCGACGTGGCCTTCGGCGTCGTGTCCCGCAGTGCCTGCGGCAGCGCCCACAGCGGGGTCATTCCGCGCGCGCCCGTCTTCTCCGGCTCGGCGCCGGCGCCCTTCGCCCTCCCTCCCGCGCTGGGCGCGACCGGCCTCGCCGAAGCGGGGGGCGCGGGCGGCGCCGCCGCCTCCGCCGTCGCCGTCTCCACGCCGAGGCGCGAGATCAGCCCGCACCAGAGCGCGGCCGAGCTCCGGTCCCGCGGCTGCACCGGCGGCGGCGGCTCCGTGTGCCGCATCTCCCCCGTGGCCGCGTAGTGCGCCGCGTTCGCCAGCGTGGCGCCCAGGTCGAAGTCCGCCACCTGGAGCTCGTGCGCGCCCTGCCGGTACTGCGAGTCCATCTCGCACACCGTCATCTCGCGCTCCGACTTGTAGCTGTCCTTCTCCGTCTTCTCGAACTGGTTCGCCACTCCGCGCACCCGCACCAGGTCGGTGGTGAAGTACAGCCGCTGGAGCGTCCCCGGATCGTCGCGCGGCACCTGGAGCACGTAGCCGTGGTGCAGCGTCATCTGGAGCGTCGTCTGGTCCTGCGTCAGCCCCATCCGGCCGCTGTCCGCGTAGATGGTCTTCCGGCGCGTGGGGTCCTCGAAGTTGTAGATGAACACCTCGCGCAGCTTGTTCGTTGCCTCGTCGATGTGCCCCGGCTTCAGGAACACCTTCCCGGGGATCACCTCGTTGATCACCTGCTCGCGCAGCGCGAAGGTCGGCTTCTTCCGCGCGATGTCCGTCTCCAGCGTGCGCAGCCGGTGGTTCGAGCGAGGCAGCACCTGGTCGTTGAACAGCAGCATGAGCCCGGCGAGCACGAGCCCGCCCAATAGCACCGGGCGCACCAGCGTCACCACGCTCACCCCGCTCGCCCGGAGCGCCGTGACCTCGTTCTCCGCCGCCAGCCGGCTGAACGCGTACAACACCGCCACCAGCACCGCCATCGGCAGCGTCATCGCCACGATGAACGGGATGGACAGGTAGAACACCTCCCCGATCACCCCCCACCCCAGCCCCTTCCCAACCAGGTTGCCGAACTGCTTGGCCACCTGATTGAGCAGCAGCAACGCCGTCAGCGCGGACACCGCGAAGGCGAGAGGACCGAGGTGCTCCTTTAAGACGTAGCGGGTGAGAATCTTCATACCGTGTAGTGAATGGGACCTAGTCGCTAGAACACCGAACGACGCGTGTGGCGTGTGGGGAACTGACGGGATGAGGAAATAGGTAGAGCGAGAGTAGGTTTGGATGTAGAGAGAGTTCGCCTACCGCCGAGCCTACACGCGCCGTACCTAGCTCCTCTACCCGTCAGTCTCCCACACGCCACACGCGTTTCATGGTGGTCTAGCCACCAGGTCCTACTCCCCACCGACCGTACTCGCTCCCATATTTGACCCAGACCATCAATTTAAGTCTCCTTCGCTCGCCGAGCGACCAGCCCGTTCCCTTCCGCCTAGGGCCTGGGTGCGTATCTCCCGATCGCTCCTGCTCTTCGCGCTGCTCGTCGTCGCCGGGCCGGCGGTGGCGTTGGGGCAGGGGACGCCCCGCGACACCGCCGCCTCCACTCCGGGCCTCGGCGTTCGCTTCCCGCCGAGGCGCGACACGCTCGCGCTCCCCATCCCGTCCGCGCTCCTCCCGTTCGGGCGACTCGCCCCATCGCGGACGCCGGCGGCGATCGTGGCCGACGCGCGCGCGGCCGCGCTCTCGCGCGCGATCGTCGCCAGCCAGGCCTCCCTCTGGGGGGAGACCGTCGCCGGAGCGCTACGCGGGGCCGGCGTCCCGGGCACCGGGGGCGCCGCGCCGTCCGATGCGACCGTCGTGCCCCAGCTTCCCGCCGCGCCCCAGATCCCGGCCCCCCAGCCCAGAAACGGCACCGACATCTTCGGCCAGCACGCCAACCTCGGCTTGCAGCTCCAGTCGCGCGTCGAGGTGAAGGGGGAGCGCGACCGCAACGAGCGCTGCGTCGCCACCGACTTCCTCACCCCGACAGCGGGGTGTCGCGGCACCTTCCAGCCGCAGTTCGACTTTCAGTTCGGCGTCCGCACCGGCGGCGTCGTCGCCGACCGCGTGCACGTGAACGTGGACTACGACTCGCAGCGCGAGTTCGACGCGTCCAACAACATCTCCGTCTACTACGAGGGGAAGCCGGACGAGATCCTGCACCGCCTCGAGCTGGGGAACGTCTCCTTCGTCCCCCCGCCCTCGCGCTTCATCACCGCCGGCATCCCGAGCGGCAACTACGGCATCCAGGCGATCGGCCAGCTCGGGCCGATGAACTTCCGCGCCATCGCCGCGCAGCAGAAGGGGAACGTCGTCCGCGACCGCGTCTTCACCGTCGGCGACCGCACCGTACAGACGATCGACCGCGACATCGAGGACTACCAGCTCGAGCGGCGGCGATTTTTTTGGGTCCTTGACCCAAAAAGATTGTCCTCATCGTACCCCAACATCGACATCCTCGATCCCTCGCTCCCCGCGCTCGCGGCGCGCCTCCCGCCATCGGAGCGCCCCCGGCGCGTGCTCGTCTACCGCTACCGCAGCCCCGCCGCCGGCGGGAGCACCGCGCGCGACATCAACGGCCCCTTCGCCGTCACCCGCTACGCCCGCAACACCAACGTCATCGGCCCCTACGAGGTGCTCCAGCAGGGGATCGACTACTACATCGATCCCACCAATCTCTGGATCGTGCTCGTGAGCCCCCTCTCCCGCGACGAGCGGCTCGCCGTCTCGTACACCGTCACGGGACCGGATGGACGCGAGCACGCCGGCGGGATCGGCGGCACCTTCCCGCAGCAGCGCGGCGTGATGGGGCGCGACACGGTGAACCTGCTCTGGGACAACGAGGTGCTCCCCGGCGACTCGGCGTTCGACCGCGAGATCCGCTCGGCGTACCGCCTGGGCGGGGAGGACCTCCAGCGCCAGAGCGTGGCGCTCAAGGTGGTGGTGGGGAGCGGCGCGGACCAGGAGAAGCCGGTGGGGGGCTCGCTGGACACCTACCTCCAGCTCTTCGGCCTCGCGCAGCGAAGCAACTCCTCCACCTTCGACGTGGAGAACCGCCTCTGGCCGCGCGTGGGGGACCCGAACGACGCGCTCACCACCAGCGGTGGGCTCGGCGGCACCAGCTCCAAGCTGATCCGCGACTACTTCGTCATCTTCCCCTCGCTGATGCCCTTTTCCGATTCGGGACTCGTGCGCCCCCCGAACCCGGCCAACGACTCGCTCTATCGCACCACCGACGAGGACCTGATCTCCCAGCGCCGCCCTCCCACGCAGTACCGCATCCGCGTGCGCTACTCCTCGGCGGGAGGGGAAGAATCCGGATCGCTCATGCTCGGCTCGGTGCAGCTCCGCCCCGGCTCCGAGCGCCTCTTCCTCGACGGGCGGCAGCTCCAGCGCGACGTCGACTACACGGTGGACTACGAGATCGGGCGCGTCACCTTCAACCGCCCCGACACCCTGTTCGCGCGCCCGCGGCAGGTGAGCGTGCAGTACGAGGAGAACCCGCTCTTCGCCGCCGCCCCAACCTCGATCCTCGGCCTCGCCGCCGAGTTCCCGAGCGAGCACGGGCTGTTCAGCATCACCGCGCTCTCGCAGTCGCAGCGGACGTCGTTCAACCGCCCGCCGCTCGGCTTCGAGCCGCAGTCCGCGCTGCTCGCCGGCGTGAACGGGAACTTCACCTGGCAGAGCACTCTGCTCACGCGCCTCATCGACAAGCTCCCCCTCGTGGACGCCACCACCCCGTCCACCGTGAACGTGCAGGGGGAGTTCGCCACCAGCCGCCCGCAGCACAATTCGGCGGGGGCGGCGTACGTGGAGACGTTCGAGGGGGAGGGGGGCGTCCCCGTGTCGCTCCAGGAGACCGCGTGGCGCATCGGGAGCCAGCCGGCGATCCAGGGCTCGGGGCTCACCCTCGGCGGCGTCGGCTACGATTTCTCCCTCGACAGCGCCACCACGCTCGCGTGGCAGAACCTGGGCACCGTGCAGGATCCCATCACGCGCACCGGGACCGCGGTGCAGTTCTTCCCCGAGCAGATCGACTCGCAGTTCGTGTTCATCGGCGGGCAGACCTTCCGCGCGCCGGAGACGGTGCTCTGGCTCGACCTGTACCCGCCCAACGTGGGCGGGCTCAGGGATCCCTCCGGGCGCGCGCGCTGGCTCCTCCCCCCCGGGGGCGGACGCCCCTGGCGGTCGATCAGCCAGTCGCTCGACCCCAACGGCGTGGACCTGTCGCACGTGGAGCAGCTCGAGTTCTGGGCGCTCATCGACACCAGCGAGGTGGCGCGCCGGAAGAATCCGGTGCTCGTGTTCGACTTCGGCGAGGTCTCCGAGAACAGCATCGCCTTCGGCCCCGAGACGCTCACCGTGCGCCAGCCCGTCCCCTCCGGCGGCGGGGACACCGTGTACACCGGGCGCCGGCTCGTGGGCTTCGACCGCCTCGACACCGAGCGCGACCCGGTGACGCAGTCGTTCGACGTGGCGCGCAACGACAACGGGATCCCCGGCGACGTGGTGGACTCCATCGTCGTGCGCAACACCCTCAACGGGCGCGTCGAGCAGGCGGCGCGCTTCCCCGTCTGCCGGCGCGGCGACGAGCCCGTGCTCCCCCTCGGCGACGCGAACGCCGACTGCACCGTGGGGAACCGCCGCCTCGACGAGGAGGACCTCGACCGCGACGGCTTCCTGAACCTGCACGGCGCGGGGGCGCGGAACTCCGAGCAGCTCCTGCGCTACGTGGTGAACCTGGGAGACGCCGGCTCGTACACCAAGACCGGGCGCTGCTACCGCGACATGACCGACACGTCGGCCACCGCCCCCGGCCCGCGCACCTTCTGCTGGGTGAAGTTCCAGCGCCCCTTCGGCGCGCCCGACGCGCGGATCAACGATCCACTCGTCAGGCGCATCCGCTCCGTGCGCCTCACCATGGTGGGGGGGGACGGGCGCGCCGCGGGGGACTTCTCCCGGATCGCCATCGCGCGCCTCCGCTTCGTCGGCGCGCCGTGGACGAAGCGCACCGAGAGCGCGATCGCCGGGATCGGCGGCACGCGCATCGACGCGCCGGGGACGGTGATCGCCACCACCGTCGGCACGCAGGACCGCGACGCGCGGTTGCAGTACGAGTCCCCGCCCGGCGTCACCGACGAGCCGGACAGCAAGGGGAGCGTGTACTCGCCGGGGACGATCCAGGTGAACGAGAAGTCGCTCCGACTCCTGGCGGTGAACCTCCCGCTCTACCACCGGGCGGAGGCGTACTACCGCTTCCCCGAGGGGGAGAAGAACTTCATGGGGTACCGCGAGCTGCGCGTGTGGGCGCGCGGGCGCGACAAGGGGTGGGGGACGAACGGGGACCTGGAGTTCTACATCAAGATCGGGCGCGACGCGGACAACTTCTACCTGTTCCGCACCCCGGTGAACCAGGGCCCCGGGCGCGACGCGTGGCTCCCCGAGGTGAGCGTCGACTTCCGCCGCTTCTACGAGCTGCGCGCGCGCGTGGAGAACGCGTACCTGCACGGCGGCGAGGCCGTCGCCTGCCACGGGCTCGACTCGGCGCTCATCGCCAACTCCGAGCTCCCCACCGCCCCCGGCACCAGGCGCTTCGCCGCGTGCGACGGCGGCTACATGGTGTACACGAGTAACCCCGCCGTGAGTCCGCCGAACCTGGCGGCGGTGCAGGAGATGGCGGTGGGGATCCTGCGCGTGAGCGAGGAGGGGAAGGGGAGCGGCGGGAGCATCGCCCCCACCGACTCCCTCGAGCTGTGGGTGGACGACATCCGCCTGACGAGCGTGGTGAACGACCCCGGCTACGCCGGGCAGATCGGGGTGAACGTGGTGGCCGGCGACCTGGGCACCTTCCAGGTGAGCGCCAGCCGGCGCGACCAGAACTTCCGGCAGCTCGGCGAGCAGCCCACGTTCATGGCCGACGACCAGCTCGCGCTCTCCTCATCGGTTCGTCTGGACAAGTTCCTCCCGCGCTCCGTGGGGCTCGTGCTCCCGCTCACCGTGACGCACACGCGCACCGGGGGGACGCCGCTCTTCCTCTCCAGCTCCGACGTCACCGCCGACGCGGTGGGGGACGTGCGGGCGCCGAGCAACTCGGCCACGAGCTGGGCGCTCACCGCCAGGCGCGCGACGCCGATGGAGCACGGGGCGCTCGCGCCCATCGTCAACAACCTGTCGCTCACCACCACGTACGTCACCGCCAACTCGCGCAGCGAGTTCCAGACCGGGCGCACCTCCGCCTTCTCGAGCGCGCTCGACTACGACCTCGTGTCGCAGGCGCGCACCACGCGCACGCCGGGATTCGTCCGGAAGCTGATCGACCACCTGCCGGGGTGGCTGAAGAACAGCGAGCTGCTGCGCTCCATGCACGACGCCACCATGCGGTGGAACCCCACCCTCGTGCGCCTGACGAGCACCTACGCGCGGAACAGCGACACGCGCGAGTCGTTCGCGCTCCCCGTGGTGCTGGGGACCGACACCGCGCGCGTGGTGCGCGGGCTGGACGATGTGTGGCGCAACACCGGCGCGATCGAGCTGCGCCCCTTCAACACGCTGAGCGCGCGCTGGGACATCTCGTCGCTGCGCGACCTCCGCGACTACGGCGACAGCACCGGCGTGGGCGTGGTGGCCGGCGGGGAGCGCGAGCGCTTTCTGGGGATGGACGTGGGGCTCGAGCGGGAGCGGCAGATGTCCGCCGTGGTGAGCGCGGTGCTCCCGCTCACCGCGTGGGTGAAGCCGCGCGTGGATTTCACCACCAACTTCTCCGTGCTCCGCGACCCCAACACCCCCAACCTGCTGCGCGCGGACGGGGACACCGCCGGGGAGTTCCGCCTCCCGCGGCGGCTCTCGAACGGGCAGGGGCTCGCCGTCACCGCCACCTTCGACATCCCGCGCGCGATCGGGATGTACGCCAGCGACTCCAGCGCGCTGCGTCCGCTGGCGAAGGTGCTCTCCCCCATCGACGTGCAGTGGCGCCGCGACCTGCGCTCCACCTTCGATGGCGTCCCCTTCGACCCGTCGCTCGGCTACCAGCTCGCGCTCGGCGGCGTGGGGAGCTTCCGCGAGGTGGACGGGATCCCCGCCACGAGCGCCGGCGTGTCGCGGAGCCTCGTGCTCTCGCACAGCCTGTATCTCCCCCTCGGGATGACGCTGCTCAACCGGTACAGCCGGGTGCGGAGCACCTCGTGGTCGCGGATCCTCCAGATCCAGACGCTGCTCCAGGCGGAGCAGGAGACCTTCCCCGACCTGAGCCTCCGCTGGAGCTACAATCTTCCTCCCGCGCTGCGCGACATCGTGAGCAGCGTGGGGGCGCAGGTGGGGGCGCGGGTGACGAAGTCCAAGAGCTTCCAGCCCACGGCGGGCGACCAGACGTTCATCCCGGGGCTCGGTCTACGCATCGAGCAGACGCTGAGGCAGTACCCGCTCAACGGGAGCCTCACCTGGGGGCTGCTCGGCGGCTTCAGCACGAGCGCGGGGTGGAACCACACGACGCGCCGCGACGTGCGGAGCGGGGGGCTCACGGTGGGGGACCAGAACGACGTGAACGTGGACGTGGGGAAGTCGTTCGGGCTGCCGCGGAGCTGGTCGCTGAAGAGCAATCAGCTCCGCACGCGGATCGGCTACCAGACGACGCACACGCAGGCGTTCTTCGTCCAGGACAGCACGCGCAAGCGCGTGACGGACAACGGCCGCTGGGCGATCACGGGCAACGCGGACTCGGACGTCTCCGACACGATGTCGCTCACGCTGCTGCTGGCCCGTGTGCTCACGTACGACAACGCGCTGGACCGCCGGTTCTCGCAGACGGTGGTGTCGGTGGTGTTCCACCTCCAGTTCTTCGCCGGCGAGTTGCGCTGACGGACGGCTCTCGTGCGGGCGCGGGGCGGGGGACGCGGGACGCGGGACGCGAGGGCGTGGCAGGGCTCCTGGGACTGGCGTGACGCGGGGGTGTGGCTCTGGCGGCGTCGCGCTTAC
>CAMLEQ010000141.1 GCA_946479015.1 uncultured Gemmatimonadota bacterium
ACTTCCTCAAGAAGGCGGACTTCACCCTGAGCGGCGACGACGTGCGCGAGGGGCTCACCGCCGTGCTGTCGGTGAAGGTGCGCGAGCCGCAGTTCGAGGGGCAGACGAAGACCAAGCTCGGCAACTCGGAGGCGGAGAGCGCGGTCAAGAGCGTCGTCAACGAGTACCTGGCGTCGTACCTCGAGGAGCACCCGCGCTCGGCGAACATCATCGTCGAGAAGGCGGTGTCGGCGGCGCGCGCGCGCGAGGCGGCGCGCAAGGCGCGCGACCTCACGCGCAAGAAGTCGGCGCTCGACGGCAACGTGCTCCCCGGCAAGCTCGCCGACTGCTCGCTCACCGACCCGACGCTCTGCGAGATCTACCTCGTGGAGGGCGACTCGGCCGGCGGCTCGGCCAAGCAGGGGCGCGACCGCTCCTTCCAGGCGATCCTGCCGCTCCGCGGCAAGATCATCAACGTCGAGAAGGCGCGCATCGACAAGGTGCTGTCGAACGAGGAGATCCGCACGATCATCACGGCCATCGGCACGGGGATCAAGGACGACTTCCAGCTCGACCAGGCGCGCTACCACAAGATCATCATCATGACGGACGCGGACGTGGACGGCGCGCACATCCGCACGCTGCTCCTCACGTTCTTCTTCCGGCAGATGCCCGAGCTGATCGAGGCGGGCTTCGTGTACATCGCGCAGCCGCCGCTCTTCCGCGTGGCGAAGGGGAAGGAGGAGCACTACGCCTACGACGAGGCGGAGCGCGAAGCGCTCGCCACGCGCCTCGGGAACGGCGACGGCCGCGGGAACGTGGCGATCCAGCGCTACAAGGGGCTCGGCGAGATGAACCCCGAGCAGCTCTGGCACACCACCATGGACCCGGAGCGGCGCACGCTGCTCAAGGTGGACATGGAGGACGCGGTGGAAGCCGACCGCGTGTTCCAGACGCTCATGGGCGACGACGTGGAGCCCCGGCGGCAGTTCATCGAGGCGAACGCGAAGTTCGTGCGGAACCTCGACGTGTGACGGGCGATCGTCTGGCGGCGCCGATTGACGGTGGCCGCCCCTCGTTAACTGGCAGATTGTCGCTGGTGTCGAGTTGCACGGTTTATCGTAATTCCGATGCGCGCTCTATCGTAATCGTTGAGTTGTACACTGTTTCGTGATGCAACTCGGACGCTGGGTCGCTAGCGGCCAGCCACGGTGACTGACTGCTAGGCGAACAACCGAGAGGCCCCGACCAACCGGTCGGGGCCTCTCGGTTTTTTGCACGACGATCTGCCGGGCGGCCGCGATCCTCGCCGTGAATCACAAGACCGTGTGGGCCTGGCGGCATCGCGTCATGGCGCAGCTCGTGCCTGACGGATCACCGCTCGCGGGGATCGTGGAGGCCGACGAGACCTTCTGCTCGGATGCTTACCTGGCGGGGCAGTCGCGCCTCGCCCTGACGACCGAGTCACGCGGCGCCGAGCGCTCCCCTGCGGGCGGCACCAGCCGCGGCATCCGGAAGTCGCTCGTGTCTGGTCGCAGCGTCGGCATACTGTCGCCCGACCGCCCCGGCTCGCGTGGCGTTGGCGGCAGAGCGGAATCGAACGGGGGCCGGTCTGGAGCGCCCACCCGCGGCATCGGCGTGATGCCGCGCACGTCGGGCCGGTACACCGGCATGCTGTCGCGCGGTTGGCAGGATGCGAGCTCACTCGCGCGGGGCGGCCCGTGTTGCGCCGCGGCATTGCGGGTGGATACGGCGAGCAGCAGGACGGCACAGGCGAGTATGTGGTGAGCCGCGTGGGACATGAGATCTCCTGTGTGTCATGGCACAGCGGTGCGCAGGCCCTCGCCTGTTAGACACGACCGCGCGCAGCAGGGTTGCTGAGCGCGCCTCCGGGTCGCTCGCCCTAGAGCGGAGCTGCTGGGCCGCCTCGTCTCCGGCCCGGCGATGACATTCCAGGCGCTACGCGCCATTCGCAAGAGCGCGTATCGTGGCTCGAAACCAACGCTAGAACGGAACAGCGCCTAACGTGATTGGCGCAGCAGGAACACCAGGGGGACCCGCGATGTGCTGTATAGTCCCGCTGGGCGCTCGCCAGTTCCGAGCGGACGCCGAACGCGCAAGCGCTACGGAGATTCGCTCAGCCACTGCCGCCACTGCGGCACTCCCGCCGCTCCACCAGGAAAGGTGCGCCCGCTCAACTCCTGCAGATAGGCGTGCGCCAGGCGCGCGACATCGGGGTCCGCGTCGCCGAGGCGCGCGATCAGCGCCTCGTACGACTCGCGCCGACGGGCGAGCGCCGCCTCCTTGAGCGCAGTGAAGTGTGCCTCGCTCTGCTCGCCCGCACCGTGCTATGGGCGCGTCTCCGTGCCGAGCAGCATGCCGAGGACGTACACTGCGTGCTGCCGATACCACCAGTGCTTGGGAGCCTGACGAGCCGATCAATAATGCAGCGGCCACTCGAGCTGCGCGAGAGGCGGATCGGCGGATGAGAGGTCGCCGATCACGAGCCGCTCACTTTGACCTGGCGGCCGCGTGGCACAGGCGAGATCTCCGCTCGCAGAATGGCTCCCTCTCGTCCGGCGCTACGTTCGAGTGAACAGGGGGCTCGCCTGCCTCAACGCGTCAGTTCTGCAAATGAGCGCACGGACACGCAGCGAGGGGTCACCAGTCTGGTGGCCCCTCGGCACGTGTCGGGGTAAGCGTCTCTTCTCGAACGCACTTTGGCCGACCGGGCGGCGATCGCCGCGCCTTGGCACTCGCGTCGCCCGAGCGCGGGCTGGTGATCTACCGACGAGGCGACGCGCCGCTCCCGCGCGTGTTCGTGCGCGGCTCCCCGCCGTTCATCGCGGCACGACATCCACCCGCACGCCGTGCACTCGCTCGTCGGCGGCGAGCCCCGCGCGCGCACCCCACCCCATCACGGCCGCCCCGACGACGAACATCGCCACAGCGAGCGCGGTCCGTCCGAGCGCGACCTCGACCATGAACGCGGCGACGATGAGGCAGGCGCCCACCGGCCAACAGAGAATGAGAACCCAGAGCACGTGTCCTCCGTGGTACGGGATCGAGCGAGAACCATGCCTGGTGCGCCTCGACGGTCAGGACCTCGTGCCGGAGCTGGGATGAGAGCGAGCGAGACGATCGGGCGCCTGGAGATCGAATTCGAGCCGACCTCGCAGCACGCGCGTCTCCGCGGCGACGAAGAGCACGCCATCCGGCGCCGCCGCGAAGCCGCACGATCTGCCGCTTCCATCCGGACATAGGCCGGAGGGAGCAGGAAGCGTAGGGCCCAAGCCGAATCCAACCGCCCGCCATCCGTGGACCGCGCGGGTGGGCATGCGCTCACCAGCCGGGCCGCGGAGTGGAGCACGCCGTGGCAATGACCAGCAGCAGCGCGGTCGGTGTGTGCCGATGTCGCATCGGTGCCCTCCGGTCCGCCTAACGGATCTTGCTCGCCGGCCGGTCGCGGCCGTACTGGTGCACGACGAGCCCCGTCACCGCGCCACTCGTGTCGCGCACGAATGTGACCTGCGCGTCCACCTCCTTCAGGAAGAAGTCGCGGCGGCTCTCGGGCCAGAGGCGCCGCGTCGCGCCGTTCACGGTCGACCTGATGTACAGCGCGCCGTCGCGCAGCGTGACATCGAGCTCCACCCTGGGCGCGAGCCGGTACGCGCCCACGTACGGCGAGAGCGCGGACGCCGGCAGCTCGACCGCCGTGCGCCGCCGCGGCGGGAGCGCCGACGGCGGTACCATCCCGAGCAGCCGCATGTAGCCGGCGATCTGGCTGTAGTGCTCCGCGAGATCGGTCTCGAAGGCCAGGAGAGCATTCGCCCGCGCTGCCGATTCGAGCTTGTTCACGCGCTCCAGGGCCGAGTCGCAGAAGCGGAGCGACGCCTCGAGGCGCGCGATGAGAGTGTCCTTGGGCCACCGCGCCTTGACGGTGTCGGCCAGCGAGTCCTTCGTCGTCACGGGGTGCTTCAGGTCGCCGATCCTCTCGCAGAGATCGTAGTTCGCGCCTTCGAGATGCTGCGCGATGTAGCCGATCGTCTGCTGCGAGGGTGTGGGCCGGTAGCCGTAGCGGGCAGCGGGGATGGAGTCGAAGGCCGCGACGAGCCGGCCACCGAAGATGTCGGCGAAGGTCTCGAACACCAGCATGACGCCGTCGGACGACTCGGGCGTGGACGACGACTGCGCCGGGAGCGCGGCGGGGAGCGTCAGCGCGAGGAGCAGCAGCGCGCGATGGGACATGTGATCTCGGAGTGGGGGCGGAGCCGTTCGTGTGCGCCCTTGCGAGGGCGGCCTGACGAGTCTTCCGAAAATGGTGCACCCGAGACCGCGCTCCTGTCCACTGCGGTCCCCATCCGGGCGCTCCGATCTTTCGGCGGCCGCTCAGCCGTCGTGGCGGGCGCCGGGGGCGTCGGCCGCGAGTGCCGCACGCGACGTGGCTCGGCCGCGACGTTCGGCTCGGCGTCTTATGCCGCGAAGCTGCTGGTTCTCCATCGCGCGATGCGCGAGACCGGCGACCGCGAGGAGCAGCGGGGTCGGCAGGCGCGCCAGCACCGCGTACACACGCTCGATGAAGAAGGACCCACCGGGATGGCGACGCGGTGCGGCTGCCGCTGCGCGCCATCCGTCGGCGACACGCGCCCGTACGATCAACCGTGTCCGATCGAGCGCCGCCGGGACGAGCTGGAACTCCCAGCTCACGATCGTGGTGTCGTCGCCGCCGGGGGCGGTCAGGACCAGGTCGCACGGCCGTTCGGCGCGGGCGACGATGAACGCATCGCGCGCACCGGGAAGCGCGGGGAAGACATCACCAGGTGCGACGTGCTGGCATTCCGGCAGGAGCACCCTGGCACTCGGAGCGCCTCCATTGTCGATCTGGTCGTAGCTGTACCACCCGCCGCGCCCCGCGCCCATCTGCGCCAGCCATGGCCAGACCACGCTCGGTGGGGCGTCGATGGTCACCGCCTGCGTGGTGGCGTACATCGGATCGCGCACGAGGGCATCGCCAGGCATGGCTCGCTGCCGCTCCTCTCGCGAGGCACGGAACGCGACGACAGTGCCGGCCGCCGCGCCGGCCAGCCCCGCCGCGAGGCCACCGAGGACCCAGGCTGCCGTGCGCGCCACGACTAGATGTCGTACGCGGCGGGCGGGCCCGGCGGCGCGCTCGAGATCTCGCCGATCGCGATCAGGATGTCGTCCAGCCCATCCTCGAGGGCCTTCCCCTCGTCCCCGGTGATCCAGCCGTACTTCTCGGCGTCGGCGATGCTCTTGCGGTACTCGCCGATCCTGAAGCAGAGCACGTTGCGCACCGAGTACGCATCCGCCTTTGCCTTGCCACGAGCGCCGGCGAGCTTCAGGATCGCGCGGGCCGCCGCCATCTCGAGCGACGGCAGGCCGCTGGCCTTGCGGAGCGGGCCCGGTGGCGTCTCCCGGAACTTCTCCCCCCGATGCGGCTCCATCTCCACGAGCAGCGGCTCGAGGTTCCGCTCGAACCGGCACCGGTGCCAGGGGACCCCTGCCTTCGCGATGCGCCAGCGGGCGACCAGCGTGAAGCGGTCGTCCATGTCCTTTCGCCGGCGCGCGGCCTCCTCCCAACCGATGTCGCCCGTTGCCATGATGGCCTCCTGAAACGGCATGGGCCGCCACATAGTGGGATGACGGCGCGCGACCGGCAAGCTCGAGCCTCGCGCGGTCGATGCGCTCGGGCAGCGGGCCAGCGGGCTCGGCGCGTCGCGCCCGGCCCGTCGGGCGCGGGCTGGCGCGCCGGGGATGCCCACCTAGATTGGCCGGGGACCCCGGGCCCCGCGCGCCGCGGCGGCGCCGCGGCCACCGGCTCTCGCCCGTGGAGGATTCCGTGAAGGTCACGTACATCACCGAGGCGGTCGGCACCTACTTCCTGGTGCTGACCGTCGGCCTCACCGTTCTCGCCGGCACTCCGCTCGCCCCGATCGCCATCGGCTCGTCGCTCATGGTGATGGTCTACATGGGCGGGCACATCTCGGGAGCGCACTACAACCCCGCGGTCACGCTCGCGGTCTGGATGCGCGGCAAGCTGCCCACACGCGATGTGATCCCGTACTGGCTGGCGCAGCTCGTGGGCGGCGTGCTGGCTGCTCTCACTGTCTGTGTGCTCACCGGGAAGACGTTCGCTCCCGCCCCCGGCCCGGGGGTGGGCGCGGGGCGCGCCCTCCTCGTGGAGGGGCTCTTCACTTTCGCGCTCGCGCTCGTCGTCCTCAACTCCGCCACCTCGCGGCAGACCGAGGGCAACTCCTTCTACGGGCTCGCGATCGGCTTCACGGTGTTGGTGGGGGCGTTCGCCGGCGGCGCGATCTCCGGCGGCGCGTTCAATCCGGCGGTGGGGATCGCCCCCGCGCTCGTGGATGCGGCGTTCGGCGGGAGCGCGCTCGGCCATGCCTGGCTCTATCTGGTGGGCCCGCTCGCCGGCGGCGCCGTGGCCGCGCTGCTCTTCCGCGCCCAGAACCCGGAGGAGCCGGAGCAGGCGATCCCCGCCGCACCCGCTCAGGAGACGCTCGCGCCCGGCGGGACGTACACGCCCTCCCTCCCCGGCGAGCGCCCCTCGCGCACCACCTGATGGCAGGGCGCCGCGCCCGGTGAGTCGCGTCGCGGCATCCAGTCGTCACATGGATGTCGCGCTGCTCCGGTTTCTCCACCACCGTTGGACCCGATCTCGAGGAGAGAGGAAGGATGGACGGCTACCGCATCGCACTCTTCGTTCACCTGCTCGCGCTCGTCGCCGCGAGCTGCGCCTCGGCCATCGTTCACCTGGCGGAGTCGAAGCGCCGCCGCGCCGCCACCGCGCACGAGGCGCTGCAGTGGCTCCAGATCGCCGCCAAGGCGGCGCCCACCTTCCCCATCGTGTTGCTCGTGCTGTTCGCCACGGGGGGCTACATGGTCACCGCGCAGCACGGCTGGTCGTGGAGCGCCGGGTGGGTGGACGCGGGCGTCCTCGGCGTGGTCCTGCTGTTCGTGAACGGATCGGTGATCGGACGGCGGAGCCGCGCCGCCGGGCGCGCGCTCGCGGGGATCGCGAACGGCTCCGCGCCCGAGCAGGCGCTCCCCCACGACCCGCTGGTACCCGTGCTCTCCTGGTCGAACACGGGGCTCGCCATGGCCGTGGTGTTCGTGATGGCGACCAAGCCCGAGCTGGCGGGGTCGCTCATCGCGCTCGCGGTCGGCATCGCCGCCGGGATGACGATCGCGCTCTCGCCGAAGCGGAGCGGGGCGCTGGTGGAAGAGACGTCCGCGGGCTGAGCGCTCGCTGGTCCTGGGAGCTCTCGCGGGGCCGCGCCCGGCGGTTGCCGGGGCGCGGCCCCGCATCCATGTTGGTCGCTCCCTCTACCCGGCGGCGCCCATGGAGACGACCACCGTCGAACGCGCTGCGGTCGTTCGCGAGCCTGGCCGCCTGCGCCGCGCGCTGGGCCTGGGATTCGGCCTGGCGGTCACGGTCGGGATGACGATCGGCGCCGGAATCCTGCGCGCGCCGACCGACGTCGCCACCCGGCTGCCGAGCCCTGTCCTGTTCTTCGCCGCCTGGGTCGTCGGCGGCCTGTACGCGCTCATCGCCGCCAACTCGCTCACGGAGCTGGGGACGATGCTCCCCCGCTCCGGCGGTCAGTACGTGTTCGCGCGCTACGCGCTCGGGCCCTTCGCCGGGTTCGTGGTCGGCTGGAACGACTGGATCTCGACGTGCGGCAGCGTGGCGGCGGTGGCGATCGTGCTGGCCGAAGCGCTGGGCGCGCTGGTGGGACCGCTCGCGCCGCACGCGATGGCGGTGGCGGTGGCGATCGTGGTCGCCTTCACCGCGCTGCTCTGGCGCGGGGTGCAGCAGGGGGACCAGGCGCAGCGCCTGACGAGCGCGCTCAAGGCACTCGCGTTCCTCGCGCTCGTCACCGCCTGCTTCGTGCTCGGCCCGCGCTCCGGCGCCCCCCAGGTCACGGCGCCGCCGGCGATCCCCACGGGGGCGGCACTCGCCGGCGCGTTCATCGTCGCCATGCAGGGAGTGATCTTCACCTACGACGGCTGGAGCGCCCCATTCTACTTCTCCGAGGAGGTGCGCGAGCCGGGGCGGGAGCTTCCGCGCGCGGTGCTCGGCGGCCTGCTCGTGGTGATGGGGATCTACCTGCTCGTGAACGCGGCGTTCGTGTGGGTGCTCCCCCTCCCCGCGATCGCCCGCTCGAACATGGCCGCGGCAAGCGCCGCCGCCGTGGTGTTCGGTAGCCGGGGGGACATGGTGGTGCGGCTGCTCGTGGTGCTCGCCCTCCCGAGCGCGGTGAACGCCCTCCTGCTCGCCGCATCGCGCGTGCTGTACGCGATGGGCCGCGACGGGATGGCGCCGCGCATCGCCGAGCGCGTGAGCGAGGGAGGGACGCCTCGGATCGCGCTCTTCGCGAGCGCGATCGTGACGGTGCTCTTCCTCGTCACCGGCACCTTCGAGACGGTGATCGCCCGGCTCGCCTTCCTCTTCGTGGCGAACTACGCGCTGTCGATGATCGCCGTGTTCGTGCTCCGCCGGCGCGAGCCCGATGCGCCGCGCCCCTATCGCGCGTGGGGCTACCCGTGGTCCACGGTGCTCGCGCTCCTCCTCTCGGTGAGCTTCCTCGTGGGGATGGGCGTGAGCGACTGGAGCAACACGCGGATCGCGCTGCTGCTGGTGGTGATCAGCTACCCGGTGTTCGCGCTCCTGGTGCGGCGAGCAGGGCGCGCCTGAGCGGCAGGGCGTGGCGTCCCGCGCCCCCGTCCGGACGAGGGGGCCCCCCCCCGGGGCAACCGCCCGCGCCGCCCGGAGGGGCCCCCGGGCCCAGCGGCGGCG
>CAMLEQ010000142.1 GCA_946479015.1 uncultured Gemmatimonadota bacterium
GCATCGGTGAACTTGATCGCGTTCGACAGCAGGTTGAGCAGGATCTGCTGCACCTTCTCGGGGTCGGCGCTCACCCGCTCGGCGCTGTCGCACCCGTCGCAGAGGTAGGTGAGCTCGCGCGCGCGCATCTGCGGCGTCACGAGCACCTCGAGCCCGGAGAGCAGGTCGGCGATCGCGACGTCGCGCATCTCGAGCCGGAGGTGTCCCGCCTCCAGCTTCGCGAAGTTGAGTACGTCGTTGATGAGCGACAGAAGATGGCGCTGGCTGCGCTGGATGCGCCCGAGGTCCTCGAGCTGCTCCGGGGTCACCGGCCCGCGGACCCCCATGGCGAGCAGCTCGGCGTAGCCGGCGATGGCGTTGAGCGGCGTGCGCAGCTCGTGGCTCATCGTCGCCAGGAACTCCGACTTGGCGCGGTTGGCGCCCTGTGCCTCGGCGCGCGCGGTGCGCTCCTGCGTGTACAGGCGGGCATTGTCCATCGCCACGGCGGCCCACGCCGCGATGCCGGCCACCACCCGCTCGTGGCGCTCGGTGAACATCCCCGGGCGCTCGTGGCCGAAGAACAGCCCGCCGAGCACCGCGCCCGTGCGCGACACCACCGGCACCGCGAGATAGCTGCGCACCGGCGGGTGCCCCGGGGGGAGCCCGTGAAACGGGGAGAGGTGGCCGTAGCGCGGGTCGGTCAGCACGTCGGCGGCGCGCACGATCTCCTTGCCGCGCAGTGCCGGGCCGAACAGCGCCGTGTGCCGCGGCATCGGAAGGCCCGCGAATCGCTCGCGCGGGATGCCGGAGACGGCGAACGCCATCGTCGTCTCGCCGTCCGACGCCATCGACTCGTGGATGAACGCACCGATCTGCGCGCCCACGCGCGTCGTCGCCTCGTCGGTCACCAGTTGCACGAGCCGGTCGGCCTCGAGCTCCGCGGTGACCATCCCGCCGATGCGCTGCAGCGTCTCGAACAGGCGGGTCTCCTCGCGCAGTGCCTCCTCGGCCTGCCGCCGCTGCGTGGCATCGAGGATCGTCCCGAGGAATCGCAGCGGGCGGCGGGCGCCGTTCCGCTCGTCGAAGTGGACGCGCCCGTGAGCGACCAGCCAGCGGATGGCGCCGTCGGGGCGGAGCGTGCGGTATTCGGCGTGAAACTCCCCCGCGCCGGCGGGGTCGAGCGCGGACTGCATGGCGGCGTGCACGCGCTCCCGGTCCTCCGGGTGCACGAGCGACAGGAAGCGCGGGAGGTCGACCCGGGCGTCGGGGGGGAGCGCGAACATCGCCTTGCACTGCGCCGACCATTCCAGGACGTCGTGCACCGGATCGAAGTCCCACGTGCCGATGTCCGCGGCCTCCACCGCGAGCCGGAGCCGGTCCTGCGCCGCGCGCAGCGCCTCGTCGGTCCGGCGGCGCGCCGTGATGTCGCGGGCGATCTTCGCCGCGCCGATCACCCGTCCGCGCTCATCGCGCACGGGGGAGATGGACAGCGACACCTCCACCAGGGAGCCGTCCTTCCGCTGGCGGGTGGTCTCGAAGTGATCGATGTGCTCCCCGCGCGCGAGCCGCGCGAGGATGTCCCGCTCCTCGTGCTCGCGCCCGGGAGGGATGATGATCATGATCGAGCGGCCGACCGCCTCCTCGGCGGACCAGCCGAAGAGGCGCGTGGCGGCGTCGTTCCAGGAGATGATCGTGCCGTCGAGTTGCTTCCCGACGATGGCGTCATCCGAGGAGTCCACGATGGCGGCGAGGCGCTCGCGCACCTCGTAAGCGCGCCTTCGCTCCGTCACGTCGCGCGTGAGCACGATCACGCCGTCCGGCACGGGGACGAGGCGGCTCTCGAGCCACTGCTCGAGCGAGGGGATGTACCCCTCGTGCTCCACGATGCGCCGCTCCGCGACGGCCTGCCGCATCGCCTCCTCGAACGGGGTGTCCCGGAGCTCGGGGAGCTCGTCCCACAGCACGCGGCCGAGCAACGTGGACGGATCCTTGCCGGCGGCCCGAAGCGCCTCGGCCGCCGCTGGGTTCATGAACGTCCAGCGCCACTCGCCGTCGAAGGCGTTGGTGGCGTCCGGGAGCGCGTCGAAGATGGCGGCGATGCGCGCGCGGGCGCTCTCCGCCGCGCCGCGCGCGCGCTCCAGCTCGAGGAGGCTGTCCTGGAGCTGCTCGTTCGTCTGCTCCAGCTCCTGTGCGAGCGCCTGCGCCTCGTCCGTCTGGTGCTCGAGCTCGAGGGCCTGCTCCTGGAGCTGCTGGGCGTAGCGTTCGGCGTCGGCGCGCAACTCTTCCGCGCTCTGACGCAGCGCACGCTCGCGCGTGGTGGTGGCGTCGTAGTGACGCAGGCGGCGGTCCATGACCACGCTGGCGATGGCCAGCACGAGCACCAGGAGCACGCCGCCCACGATGACGCCGGCGAGGGCATCGGTGGCGAGGACGTTCCGCGCGCCCAGCGTGAGCGGCGCCCCGGTGGGAAAGAACCGCACGGCGCCGAGCGCCACGTAGTGCATGCCGACGATGCCGGCGCCGAGCACGATCGCCGCGGCGCGCTTGGCCCACTCGGCGCCGGCGGAGTCGGCGGCACGGAAGCGGTAGGCCCACCAGAGCGCGAGCCACGAGACGATGAGCGAGAGCGCCGCGCTCGCGGCCACGGGGCGGGACGCGACCGTGATCGACGCGGCGGTGCGCATGGCGCGGATGCCCAGCACGTGCATGACCACCATCGCCAGCGCCAGGAGGACGCCGGCGATCGCGATCGCGCCGCGGGTCGGGCGGGGCCGGCTCACCACGGCGAGCGCGAGGGCGCTGATCAGGATCGAGACGAGCAGGGAGGTGGCGATCAGCGCCACGTCGTAGCCGACGCGCATCGGGAGGTGGAGCGAGAGCATGCCCACGAAGTGGGCGCTCCACAGACCGATCCCCATCGCGCACGCGCCGCCGGCGAGCCACCTGGCGCGGGCGGGGCCGGTGGCGGCCGTCAAGCGTCCCGCGAAATCGAGGGCGACGTACGATGCCAGCGCGGCGATGACGAGGGCTGCCGAGACGAGGATCGGGTCGTAGGTTGGTGGCATTCAGCGCGGCGATGGGAGCCGGAGCGCGGCGGGACGTCGGGCGCCGCCTGGGCGTCCGAGATCGGGTGCAGGCTCCGCAGGAACCGTGCTCGTGGAGCACCCGGGAGCGGTGGGCGCGCCGACCGTTGACGGGCGCCGGCCGCACCGGATAGGTTCGCGCCATGACGAGGCTCCCGGGGGAGACGACGGGGCGGGCGAGGGGAAGGCAGCCGACGGTTCTGCTGAGCTTCGCGCACCCGGACGACGAGGCGTTCCTCGCGGCGGGGACGGCGGCGAAGTGCATCGCGGAAGAGGGCGCGCGCGTGGTGCTGTGCACGGCCACCCGCGGCGAGGGCGCCACGCTCCGCCCAGGCGCCCTCTACTCGCGCGAGGAGCTGGGCGAGGCGCGCGAGGCGGAGCTGCTACGGGCCGCCGAAGCGATCGGGATCGCCGACGTGCACCTGTTCGCCCACCCCGACCGCCACCTCGCCGAAGCGGATCCGGAGGTGGTGCGCGGGGAGCTGGTGCGCGCGATCCGCCTGCACCGTCCCCAGGTGGTGATCACCTTCGACCCGAACGGGTCGAACCTGCACCCCGATCACATCGCCATCAGCCGCTTCACCGCCGATGCGGTGAGCGCGGCCGCCGATCCCCGCTGGATCCCCGACGGGGGCGAGGCACACTCCGTGTCCCGGTTGCTCTGGACAGGCGCCGAGCCGCTGTGGAAGCAGCTCCGCGAGGCGCCGTCGCCGGACGAGTTGGCGCGCCGTCCCGGCGTGGACTACCTGGTGGACGTTCGCGCCCATCGCGCGCGGAAGCGCGACGCGCTGCTCGCGCACCTGAGCCAGCGCCACGGCATCGACCGGCTGTTCTTCCAGCCGGGAGACGAGGAGCTCGTGCTCGGCTTCGAGGTGTTCCGCGACGCGTGGCGCGCTGGCGCGCCGGCTTCGGGGCGGAGCGGGATCTGCGCGCCCGGGGTGGGGGGTGGGCCTCGCGCGCGGCGGGGCGCGCGCGCGCGCCGCACCGCGCCGGCGGCGCTCACCGCGGTGGCAGCTTCGGCGTGGGGAGGCTGACCAGCACCGCGGTGACCACGAGCACCACGGCCGCGACCGCGAGCTCCGAAGTGGCGGAGCGGCGCAGGGCGTGCGCGCTCTCCTCGGTGCCGAGGCGCGGCGTCATCCGGCGCCAGTTCCACGCCCCCAGCGCGACCACGATGGCCACCACGCACAGCTTCGTGATGAGCGCCACGCCGTAGGGGGTGGTCCAGAGCGCCGACAGGTACTTGAGGTGCACCCAGGCGGTGGTGAGGCCGGTGAGCACGAGCAGCGCGGCCGCCCCGAGCGCGAGCGGCGAGAATCGCGTCACCATCTCGGCCACGAGCGGCGCGCGCCGGTCGGGGGGAACATCGCGGCGCAGCACGGCCGGAAGGCCGGCGGCGACGACCACGAACAGCGTCCCGATCCAGAGCGCCGCCACGGTCTCGTGCACCGGGTTGACGAGCGTGAGCCAGCGCAGCGTCACGATGTTCCGCAGCGCGAGCACGATGCCCAGCACCGCGGCCGCGATCCACCCCCAGCGCGCGCGCCGGAGGGCGGCGAGGAAGGCGAGGAGGAGCAGCACGCCGAGCACCACCGGCACGGCGAAGCGCGAGCCCGAGCGCGCGGCCGCCTGCGCGAGGGTGGTGTGCCGCTCCGCCGCGGAG
This sequence comes from uncultured Gemmatimonadota bacterium, assembly GCA_946479015.1. The sequence goes on from CAMLEQ010000142.1 coordinate 4,726, forward strand.
CGGGCCAGGGAGGCGAGGAGGCCGATGAGGAACAGGATGGCGCCGAACAGCCCCACGCGCGCGGCGCCGCGCTCGGCGCTCTCGTACACCTCGACGCTCTGCTTCGGCGCGGCGCGCCGGCCGAGCGCGGTGGGGGAGTCGGGGGCGCGGAGCACGGCGAAGCGGAAGCCGAGGGCGCCGAAGAGCGCGAACCAGCCGAGAAAGCCGACGTACTCCGTGACGACATCGCCGAGCGAGAGCAGCGGCGATGACGACTGCGCCTCCTGGAGTACCGCGAGGAACGAGTGCATGTCAGGTCCGCACGAAGGTGAAGGATGAGCGCCGCGCCGGGCGCGGCGGCCGCATCGCCAGGTGCACCGGGCGTGCCCCGGTCGCGGCACCCGCTTCTGTCTCTTACGCTCGGCCAGGCCCCGGCGCTGGGCGCCGTGCCGGTCGCGACGCGACGTCACGGGTCCACGACGTCGCCGTAGAGCGCCCGGTACAGGGCGCGGTCGCGCTCGATGATGCGCACGTAGTCGCGCGTCTCCACGTAGGGGATGCGCTCCACGAACAGCTCCGGATCGCGGGCGCCGCGCTTGGTGGACCACCGCGCCACCCGGGAGGCGCCGGCGTTGTACGCGGCGAGCGCGCGGGCGGGATCGGGTTGGTGGCGGATCAACTCGGCGAGGTGCGTGGTGCCGAGGCGCAGGTTGACATCGGGCTGGCGGAGCAGCGCCGTCTCCCACACCGGAAAGTGCACCGCTGCGGCGAGCGTGCGGCCGACGCGGGGCATGAGCTGCATGAGCCCCACCGCCCCGGCGCGCGACACGGCCCCGCTGCGGAAGCGCGACTCCTGCCTGACGAGCGATGCCACGAGCGCGGGGTCGAGCCCGCGCTCGCGCGCCTGGGCGGCGAGCACGCCCGCCGGGGCGAGCGGGTAGAGCAGACGGTAGGTGCGGGCGTCGCGCGCGGCGCCGTGCGCCACGGCGCGCTGGGCGAGGGTGATGCCGCGCCAGGGGAGTCCGTGGTCGCGGAAGGCGTCGGCGAGCGCGAGCAGCCGCTCGGCTCCCGCGCCCGGCGCGGCCGCGAGCTCCGCGTACTCGGCGCGCGCCTCGCGCTCGAGCCCCAGGCGTTCGAGGAGCGCGGCGCGGGCGAGCACCGTATCGGCATCGGCGGCGCGGACGAAGTCGTCCGCCGCCGGCGCGGGGGCCCACGGGTGCCCGCCGAGGCGGCGCGCGGCGAGGACGGCGTAGTAGGAGCGCGCGGAGCGCGCCAGGACCGCGCGCCAGCGCGCGGCGGCGCGCGTCGAATCCCCCGCCGCGGCCCAGGCGCGGCCGCTCCAGTAGATGGCGGCATTCACCTCGTCGCTCGCCGGGTGGCGCAGGGGGAGCGAGTCGAGCTCCGCGGCCGCGCGGGCGGGGCTCCCGCCGGCGAGCGCGATGAGCGCCGCGAGCAGCTCGGCGCGCGGCGCGCGGCGACTGGAGGGATAGCGCCGCGCGAGCTCGCGGAAGCGCGCGCGGGCGGCGCGATCGTCGTGCGCATCGGTGGCGAGATCGCCGAGCAGGAAGAGCGCGTCGGACGCCGCGCGCGCGTGGTGCGCGTGCCCTTCCGCCACGCGCCGCAGCGCCGTCCGCGCCTCGCGCCCACGGCCGGCGCGCAGGAGGGAGCGCGCGCGCAGGTACGCCGCGCGGCCGGCGAGGGAACCGCGCCGGACTTTCGCGTACTCGCGCGCCGCCGCGGCGTCGCGCCCCAGACGCGAGAGCACGCCGGCGTAGGTGAAGCGATCGGTGGTGGTGCCGCGTCCGGCGGCGAGGGCTCGGGCGAACCCCGTGGCGGCGCGCGACGCGGGCCCGGCGACGGCGGCGCTGCGGGCGATCGCGAGCTGCTCGTCCGGTTCGAGCGACGGGAACGACGCATCGAGGGCGGCCGCCGCAGCGCGCGCCTCGCTCGTGCCGCGCCGCTCCCGCACGAGGCGTACGAGGGCGCGCCGCGTGGCGGCCCGCTCCCCCGCGTCGCTGGCCATCGCGAGGCGGAGGCGCAGCGCCTCCGCGTGCCGGCCGAGCCGCTCGTACGCGCGCGCGGCGCTCGCGCTGTCGCCCGCGCGCAGGAGCGCCGCGGCTTCGACCGCGGGGGCGCTCGCACGGGCGATCGCCGTGCGCAGCACGGCATAGTCGGCGGCGCGCGCGGCGCTGTCCGCGCTCAGCGCGGCCGCGCGGAGGCGGAGCCAGTCGGCGGCCTCCGGGAGCGCGCGCGCGGCCCGCTCGTACGCCGCGCGCGCGCTGTCGCCGGCATCCGCCGCCTCGTACGCACGCGCGAGCAGCACGAGGCGCTCCGCGCGCCGCGTGCCGTCGCTCGCCGGTGCCGCCGCCAGCGCGCGCCGCGCCTCTCGCACGGCGCTGGAGTCGGCGCCACGCTCCAACAGCGCGCGCGCGAGGAGGGCGCGCGCGCGGCCACCGAACGTGGAGTCGGGCCAGTCCGCATCGCGCAGCAGGCGCTCCACCTCGGTCCAGCCGCCCCACGCACCGGCGGCGCGCGCGGCGAGGAACACCACCCGGGGCGTGCGTCGCGTGGAGTCGCGCAGCAGCGGCGCGAGGAGCTCCGTGGCGTGCCAGGGGCGCCCGCTCGCGAGTGCCTCGGTCGCCGCGCGCACCTCCGGGACGTCGTCGTCCGCAAGCGCGCCGGCGGCGACGGCGGAGGCGGGAAGCTGGCGCCGGCAGCCGGCGCCGGCGAGCGCGAAGAGCACGAGGCAGATGAGCATCCTGCGGGGTCCCGAGTAATGAGTGACGGCGGACACGACGCCGGCGTCGGCGTCCTCCCGGGTGCGCTACACCCTTCGCCGCTCGAGGTTCACATGGCGCGCCGCTCGCGGCGCGCCGGTGCGCGCGCGTGGTCGCGGCGCTCTCGCGCGACGGTTAACTTGCGCTCTCGCACGGCCCGGCGTCGTCGCGTACCGTGCGCCTGGCGCGGCCGGCGACGAGTCCAATTCACCGAGCAGGAGGTTCTCGCACCGTGACGCGCTCCGTTCGCTACACCGGCGGACAACTCGATCGCGCGGGCGCCATGCGCCAGGATGCGGCGTGGGTGACGGCGATGCGCGCGCACCCCGCCGCGCGCGTGGTCCCCGTCTGGCGCGACAGGAATCTCGTGGTCGGCGTGAACGGTACGTCGGGTGGCGTAGGGGAGGGGAACGAGCGCACGGGCCGCGCCGAGATGCCGCGCGTGGGGTGGTGCACCGGCGAGGCGTACGCGGAGCTCGCGGCGGACGATGCGATCCCCTGGGCGCTCCTCGGCCTCGACCAGGAAGGCCCGGTGTTCGCCGCGGATGTCTCCGAGGCGGACGAGGAGCGACTCGCCGCCGTGGCCGCGGGGGGCACGTTCGTGGATCTGCGGCAGGTGGGGCCGATGCTCGATGCGCCCCAGGCCGCGCTCCTGGCCTACGCCCGCGGCATCCTGGGATGGCATCGCCGGAGCCAGTATTGCGGGGTGTGCGGCGCTCCCACCGCCAGCCACCACGCCGGCCACATGCGGCGATGCGCGGACGCGCGTTGCGCCACGGAGATCTACCCTCGCACGGATCCGGCGGTGATCATGCTCGTCGAGCGCATCCCCGCCGATGGTGGCCCTCGCCAGTGTCTGCTCGCGCGCCACGGCCGGCTGCCGGCGCGCGCCTACTCGACGCTCGCGGGATTCGTCGAGCCGGGGGAGAGTCTCGAGGAGGCGGTCGCGCGCGAGGTGATGGAGGAGACCGGGGTGCGTGTGTCGCGCGTGACGTACCAGTCGTCGCAACCGTGGCCGTTCCCGGCATCGCTGATGGTCGGCTTTCGCGCACTCGCGGCGTCGGAGGAGATCACGATCGACCACGTCGAGCTGGAGGATGCGCGCTGGTTCACGGCGGCGGAGGTGGCGGCGTTCGGAGAGTGGGAGGACGAATCGGCGCAGTTCCGGCTGCCGCGAAGGGACTCGATTGCAAGGGTGTTGGTGGACGGGTGGCTGGAGGGGATAGGAGGTGGTGGGTAGACCACCAAGAAACGCGTGTCGCGTGTAGGGAACTGACGGAAAGAGGAGGGAGGTACGGCGAGAGTAGGTTCGTGTGTAGGT
>CAMLEQ010000143.1 GCA_946479015.1 uncultured Gemmatimonadota bacterium
CGATCGTGCCGCCGAGCAGGGTGTCGGCGATGCGCAGCCCGGCGAGATGCCAGTCACCGGCGTTCACTTCCGCGAGCAGCACGAAGGTAGGGGTGAGAAAGACCACGAACAGTCCGTAGTTGAGCGGCAGCAGCGCCACGGAGACCACCGCGAGCACGGCGATGATGACGAGGATGCCGCGCGCATCGTGCACCGCCGCGACGATCTCCGCCGCCGCGATGCCGCCGAGCACCGTCCCCGCCACGCGCTGCACCCCCTTCACCATCGTCGCGCCGACGTACGGCTGGAGGATCACGAGCACGGTGAGCGTGACCCAGTAGCCGCGCCGCAGGCCGAGCATCTGCGCGAGGAACACCGCGAAGGCCGTGGCGACGCCCAGACGAAGCGAGTGCTGGAGCAGGAGCGAGTCGGAGGCGAGCGCGGCGCGAAGGCGCGCGAGCGGCTGCGCCCCCGGCTCGACCGGGAGCGCGGGCACCGGTCCGGCGCGCGGCGCGCCAGTGCGCGCGCCGTTGAGCGCCGCGGTCGTGGCGACGGCCGTCTCCACCATGTCGCGCAGCCCCGGCACCAGTCGCGTGGCGTAGGCGAGCCGCGCGGACTCCACGCCGCTCGCGGCGATCCCGTCGCCGAGCGGCGCCCACGCCGGCGGCGGCGAGGGAGCGCCGCGCTCCCGCTCGATCGCGCTCGCGATCTCCTCCGTCACGCGGGCGAAATCGCCGAGCACGCGCGCGCCGGCGGTGACGAGCGGTGCGCGGCCGGCGATGCGCTCGCTCTCGAGCAGATCCGAGAGCGCGAGCAGGGTGCCGAACTGCTGGTCCGACAGCTCGAGCAGCACCAGCAGCTGCTCGCCGCGCCCGCTCTCCCCCGGGCGGCCGCGCCGCGTGCCCGCGACCACGGCGCGCGCGGCCTCGATCGCCGCCCGCAGCGCCGCGCGCCGCGCGATCGTGTCGGGGCGCTCGGCGTCGAGCGGCGCGGCCGACAGCATCGACGCGAGCGCCGACAGCTCGCGATAGCAGCGGGCCACGGCCAGCCGCGCGGGACGGTAGGGGCGCAGCGTCCACGCGCCGAGCGACAGGAGCATCGCCCAGGCGCCGCCCGCGGCCAGCAGCGCGCCGCGCGCGAGCGCCGAGCGCGGGTCGTGCACCGGCAGCGAGAGCGAGACCACGAAGATCGTCGACGTGGACAGCCCCACGCTCCCTCCGCCGGCACCGTACACGCGCGCCAGGCTCGTGGCCGTCCCCCACACGAACATGAGCAGCGGCGCGAGCCACGGATGAGTCCCCGCCACCGCCGCGATCGTCCCCGACAGCGCGGCGGCGATGGTGAGCGAGCCCATCGTGATGGCGCGCGCGCGATAGGAGCCGCCCTTGTCGGCGAGGGAGACGCTGAAGCCGGCGAGCCCGAGCCACAGCAGCTCGGGGTGGCCGAGCACGCGTCCCACGAGGAGCGGAACGATCGTCGCGACCGCGGCGCGCAGGCCGGCGCCCCACGCGGGACGGGCCGGCGCGACCTCGAACATCGACCGGAGTCCGGACGCGCGAACGATCGTGCCCACGCGTGGTGCGGTGCGCAACGCGCGAGCCAGGAGCGCCGTCGCGGACCCGGGCCCTTGCCGCCGCGGCGAGCGCGATCCTATTGTTGGGCATCCGCCTCCTGCCGGCCCGATGGATGGCCGAGGGAGGCGTTCGCGACACCCCTGTCTCGGTGATGCACGTGGCTTCGACACCGTCCGGACGCCACTCCGAGCTGCGTCCCGTGGGGCAGCACCGAGCGGTGCGGTGGCTTCCCCTCGACGACGCCTTCTACATGCTCGCGTCGGTGCTCGCGACGGCGCGGGCCGACCCCGTCGCGATCACCAGGCGGACCCTGCTGCAGGTGGAGGCGCACCTGCGCGCGGACCCGGCGGGTTGCGGCCTCCTCGTGGGTGCGCCCCGGCAGGCGGTCGAGCAGCAGTTGACGCTGATCGTGGTGGAGGGCGCGGCGCGCGCGGTGCGCGCGCCCGAGGGGCAGGATGCGGCGGCGAGCCTCGCGGCCGACCTGAGCGCGCTCGCGACGCATCTCGAGCTCGACGGGCGGCGCGTGGTGGGATGGTATCGCGGCGACGCGCCGGTGACGCCGCACGCATCACTGCGTGACACCGCCATTCACCGCACCATCTGCCCACACCCCTGGCAGATCGCGCTGCTGCGCGATGACGGAGAAGGCGTCCGGCTGGGCGGCGTGGTGCGCGTGGAGCCTGGCTCGGCGCGGCCGTACTGCATCCCCTTCCTCGAACTCGTGCCCGCATCCGAACCGGTGCACGACCAGGTGATCCCCACCGCGGTCGGCTGGCGCAACTACCGCGCGGAGCGCGACGTGGTGTCACTCCCCGAGTCCGCGCTCGACGACCCGGATCTCGCGCTGCTGGACGAGCCGCGTCGGCGGCGCATCGCGCGGCCGCTGGTGGAGACGCTGCGCGGGCTGAGCGGACGCATGACCGGCTTCTCGAAGCGGACGCGGCCGAGCGCGCCGATCGCGTCGTCGCGCACGGCGCCGTCCACCGGACGGGTGGTGCCGTTCCGCCCCCCGACGCCTCACACCGACGAGGCGCCGCGCGTGGAGACGCCGCCCGATGCGGCGGCGTCCGAGGAGACGGCGCGGCGGGAGTCCGCACCGCGCGAGGAGGCGCGGCGAGAGACGCCGCAGCGCGCGGAGACGCCGCGAGAGATCCCGCGCGAGGGGGAGCCCGCGCGTCCGACGCCCGCGCCGACGACCGCACCGGCGCCGACGTCGACGCTGACGCGGACGCCGCCTCCGGCACCGGCACCGGCTCCGGAGCTCCCGGTGATCGAGGCGGAGACGCTCGAGTCCCCGCGCGTGGAGCCGCCGCCGGTGGAGCCGCCGCACATCGAGCCATCACACGTCGAGCCGCCACACGTCGAGCCCCGACACGTCGAGCCGCCGCCGGTCGAGGCGCCACCCGTCGAGCCACAGCAGCCGGTCGAGCCCCCCACGATCGAGCGGCCGGCGAGCGAGGCGGCGATCCCCGAGCTGTCCTCGTTCGAGCTGCCGTCGCCCGAGCCCCCGCCGCCCGAGCCGACGGCACCCGAGCCGGCGACGCACGAGCCGGCGACGCACGAGCCGGCGTTCGAGACCGCGTTCGAGCCTGCGGCGCTCGGTGCGCCGGAACCTGCGCCGCCTCCGGCTGCCGCACCTCCGCACGAGGCGCCCGCGGTGGCGATGGAGACTCCTTTTGCCGCGCCCCCCACCCCCATCGGCGCGCCCGCGCGGGCGGACGGCGATGCACAGGGGCCGTTCTCCCGGCACGTGCCGGACGAGGCCGCCGTGCGCGCGCGCCTCGCCTGGCGCACGCGGCACGAGGCGCAACTGCGCGCGCGCAACGCCACCATCCGCCGCGGGGTGGCGGCCGGCATCCTGGTGATCGCGGCCGGCGTCCTCGTACAGCGCACTCGGAGCGCACGCCCCGAGCCCGTCGCGGGCGAGGTCACGTCCACGAGCCACGGTGATGTGGCCCCCGGGCTCGCCGCCCGCTTCGCGCCGCCGCGCGGCGCACGCTCGTCCAGCGACTCCGCGCGCGCGGCGGCGCGGTTCGCGCTCACGGCCGTGGACGAGTACAGCGGACGCCTCGATGCGGCGGCGGCGGCGATCGCCAATGCCCTCGATGAGGCGAACCTCCCCGAGCGCCGGGACGAGGCGTGCGCGCGCGCGGATTCCGCGTTCATCCGGGCGATGCTCGCGCAGGATGCGATCGATGTCGCGAGGCACCAGCTCGGCCGCCCACTCGATGATGTGCGGATGGAGCGAGTGGCCGAGCTGACGAAGCGGGTGGACGACCTGCGGGCCTCGGTGCACTCCGGCAGGTGCGCGCAGCCCTGACCGCGCGCGGCACCACTATCCGCCTCCCTTCGCCGCCGCCCCGACACCGCCGCCAGTGCGCGCGGTGATGCGCCCCACCATGTGCGGGTGCAGCGCGCAGTAGTACCGGTAGACGCCGGCCTCGCGCAGCACGAGCGAGTAGCGACCGCCCGTGTCGAGCACCGGCGACGACGCGAACCGCCCGTCAGCGCTCACGATCTGGTGCGGCACGTCGTCGCGGTTCGTCCACGTCACGCGCGCGCCCGACGCCACGCGCGCCTCCGCCGGCGAGAAGGTGAAGTTCGCGATGGCGATGTCGCCGCCATCGCCGCGCGTGCCTGACGAGTCCGCGCGCGTGGCGGCCTCCGAGCGGTGCGCGTGAAGCTCTGCCGCCGCCTCCGCCGCGCCCACGCCGGACAACGTGACGTCATCCACGAGCGCGAGCGCGTGCCGGCCGCGCGTGAACGTCACGGCCGTGAGCCCCAGCAGATCGCGCAGCTCCCCCGCCGGCACCGTCAGCGGTCCCGGCGCCGGCGCCGTGCCGGGCGCAGGCTGCGGGAAGGCGGTGGACATCGCCGTGTGGAAGCTCACCTGCCCTTCCACCTTGCGCATCACCTGGTGGATGTGCCCGTTGAGCACCGTCACCGAGCCGAAGCGGCGCAGCAGCGAGAGCGCCCGGGCGCCGTCGTCCGTCCCCCACCCCCACTCGGGATACACGGTCCAGAGGGGCACGTGCGCGAGCACCACGATGGGCGTGCTGCTCGACAGGTGGCGCACGTCGTCGCGCAACCACGCGAGCTGGTCCTCCCCGAGCCGGCCGAGCCCCCCGGGCTCGAGCCCCAGCACGTTCACGAGCGCGACGAAGTGCACGCCGGAGTGGTCGAAGCTGTACCACCCGTTCCCCTTCGTGCCGCGCCCGTAGCGCGCGCGGTACGCGGCGCCGGCGTCGCCGAGCACGTCGTGCTCCCCCGGCACGTAGAACACCTCGCCCGTGCGCGTGCGCGCGCCGGCGATCACCTGCCGCGCGGTGTCGAACTCGCCCGGCTTCGAGAGCTGGCTGATGTCCCCCGTGTGCACCAGGAACGCCGGCGGCCGTGGCAGCGCGTTGATCCGCTCGATCGCCGACTGGAGCGTGGCGGTCACATCGTGGTTCGCTCCCTTGTCGAAGCCGATGTGGCTGTCGCTGATCTGCACGAAGAAGAGATCCCCGTCGCCGCCGTCGGCCGCGCCTCCGTCCCTCGCCAGCAGCGACGAGCGCAGCACGCCGCTGCCCATCGTCCACAGCATCCCCGTCCCTGCCCACGCCATGCAGCGGAGGAAGCCGCGGCGGTCGATGCCGTCGTCGCCGTGGTCGTGCGTGATGGTGTCCTTTGACATGCGTCCTCCCGGAGCCGTCGATATCCCGGAGCGGCGCGCCCCTCTGGCCCGCGGCTCCACGGAGACGGTAACCGTCGCACGCGCGGCGATATTCCCGGCCGCGCTCGCCGGGAGGGAGCGACGGCGCGCGGGAATTTTTCGCGCGCTGGGGAAGTATCCACACCATGGACGCGACGGACTCCGAGCCATGCGCCGATCGATCGCACGTATCCCTCGCGCCGCCGCGCGCGTAACTTCCTCCGGGGAGCCGCCACTGGTGGTCGCGATGCATGAAGGCGCCACGGACAGGAGCATCGGCATGCGCGAGCCGCGCCGCGCGGAATCGCCGGGACGCTTCGAGGAGGCGATGCTGCCGCATCTCGACGCCGCGTACACGCTCGCGCGTCACCTGCTGCGCGATCCGCACGACGCGGAGGATGCGGTGCAGGACGCGTATCTCCGCGCGCTCCGCCACTTCGATGGATTTCGCGGCGGCGATGGCAAGGCGTGGATGCTCGCCATCGTGCGCAACGTCTGCTACACCATGCGGCGGCGCCGATCGCGCGGCGTGGAGTTGGAGTTCGACGAGGAGCTGCACGGCGAGCCGTCCCCCGACGACGCCCCCGACGCGGACCTCGTCCGCTCGGCGACACGCGACGCGGTGATGCGGGCGATGGAGCGGCTGCCGATGGAGCTGCGCGAGGCGCTCGTACTCCGCGAGCTGCAGGAGCTGTCGTATCGCGAGATCGCCGAGGTGATGGGCGTCCCCATTGGCACCGTCATGTCGCGCCTGTCGCGGGCGCGTCATCGCGTGGCCCTGGCGCTGCGGGAAGGAGGAATCGAATGACCTGCGCCGAGCTGCGTCCGCTCATCACCGCGCTCGTCGACGGCGAGCTCGACCCGCTGCGGGAGCGCGACGTCGAAGCGCATCTCGCGGGGTGCGCGTCGTGCCGCGACGCGCGCGAGCGGGAGCACGCCACGAGCGTGGCGCTGCGAGAGCGGCTGCCGTCGTGGGCGGCGCCGGACGCGCTCCGCGCTCGCGTGCTCGCCACTGTGCGCGACGCCGAGGACAGCGACGTGGACGCGGCCCCCACCCGTGCCCCCATCGCGCGCCGGACGCCGCGCGCGCTGCCGTGGCGCGCGATCGCGATCGCCGCCTCCGTGCTCTTCGTGCTCACCACCGGCGTGAGCGTGTGGCGCGCGCGCGCATCCGTGTCGCCTGGGGACGCGCTCGCCACCGAGCTGCTGGCGAGCCATCTCCGGTCGCTCGTCGCCGGACACCTCGCCGACGTCGCGTCCACCGACCAGCACACGGTGAAGCCGTGGTTCGATGGGCGGCTGGACTTCTCCCCGAGCGTGCACGACCTCGCCGCGCGCGGCTTCCCGCTGCTCGGCGGCCGGCTCGACTACGTGGGGGAGCGGCCGGCGGCCGCGCTCGTGTACGGACGGCGGAGGCACATCATCAATCTGTTCGTGTGGCCCGCGCCGGCGCCCTCCATCTCCCGCACCGGAGAGACGACGCGCCGCGGCTATCACCTGGTGCAGTGGACGCACGCGGGAATGACGTACTGCGCCGTGTCCGACCTGAACGCGGACGAGCTGCGCGAGTTCGTGCGCCTGCAGCGCGCGGAGGATTCTCCATGATCTTCTCGTGGCGCTGGTCGGGAAGGTTGTCGTGGCGCTCCGCGGCGCTCCTGTTCTTCGGCGCGGGGGTGGTGCTGCTCGGGATCGCCGTGCACCTCGCGGCGCGCCGCCGCGCGGCGCTCGAGCGCTGGCCCATCGTCCGCGCCCGTGTGGACAGCGCGAGCGTGGCGACGCCGGACCACCCGCGCGAGGACGTGTACGCGCCGCGACTCTGGCTCTCGTACAGGTACGGCGGACGCGCGTGGTCGGCGCCGGCGGTCGAGGAGGTGTATTCGAGCGGCTATGGCCGCGCCGTCCGCGCCGCCGAGCGGGCGGCACGCGCGGAGAGCGCGCGTGTGATGCTGGACCCGCGCGATCCGCGCGCGCTCACGCTCGACCCCGGCTACAACTGGCGCTACTTCTTCGGCGCGCTCCTCCTGGGCGGGCTCGGCCTCTTCTTCTGCGCCTTCGGCGCGGCGTTCGCCGTGCTCTGGCGCCGTCAGGGGGGCAGCCCCGTGGCGAGCACGCTCCAGCCGATGTCGTCCGGCGGACGATGGGGTGCGCCATTCGCGTTCGTGATGGGTGTGCTGTTCATCGCCGCGGGCGCGCTCGGCGCCTGGACGTTGCGCAGGGAGCGGGTCGAGTGGAGCGCGGTGCGCGCGCGTGTGGACAGCGCGGACGTGGTGCGGCAGTCGGCCGGCGGCGGGCGGGGGGACATCTACGCGCCGCGCCTCTGGGTCACGTACTCCGTGGCGGGGCGCACGTACCGGGCGCCGCTGGTGGGGGGCGTGTACCGGAGCGACCGTGCCGCGGTGTCGCGCCGGACGGACGCCGCGCGACTGGCGGGCGCGGCATCGGTGCTCGTGAATCCCGCCGATCCGTACGACGTGATCGAAGCGCGTGCGGCATCGGCGCGCGCGCTCTGGCTCCCGGCGCTCTTCGCGCTGCTCGGCGCGGGGTGCATCGCGCTGGGCGCGCTGCTCCGGCGCGATGCCGGAGGCGTCCGGCGGCCGCGGCGATCGCGGCGCGGCGGCGGGCGCACGCCGGCACCGGCGGGCTGACGGGCGCCGCGATCGATTGTCGCGAACCAGTATACCAGCGTTGACAGGTTCCCAATGGCCGTGAAGATTGGCCGTGGAACCTTTCTCATGGAGTATACCGGTGAGACAGACCATGACTCGCAACGGCGCCACCTCCGCGGTCGCCGACGGCGGGCCGCTCGCGCTCGGCGTGATCCAGCGGATGGTGACCTCGGGCTACACCGGCCCCGCGTGGCACGGGCCTTCGCTGCGTGCGGTGTTGCGCGGGATCACTCCCGAGGAAGCGCTTCGGCGCCCGGCGCCGGGGCGCAACACGATCTGGGAGCTCCTGCTCCACGTCGCGTACACCCGGCATCGCCTGATCGGGCGCATCGCGCGCGCGATGGGGATGCCGACGCCGCCGCTCTTCCCGCACCGACTGCGCTCGGCCTGGTGGCCCCGCCTTCCCGATGGAGCGCACGGCACGGACGCCGAGCGCCGTGCCGCCTGGCGTGCCGACCTCGTGCTGCTCGATGACTGCCAGTCGCGCCTGCTCGACGCAGTCGACCGCGCCGGCCCCGCTCTCCTTCGTCGCCGCCGTCGTGGCGTACGCTTCACGCTCGCGGAGGAGCTCACCGGCCTCGCGATGCACGACGCGTATCATGCGGGGCAGATGCGACTGATCACTCGGGTGGGTAGGACCTAGGCGCTGGACCACCGTCGAACGCGTGTGGCGTGTCGGGCTCCTCGGCCGGACTCCTCGGCCGGGGCGAGTTCCGCTCGGGCTCCTCGGCTGGGCGGCGCGCGGGCTCGTCGACCGGGCCGAGTTCCGCTCGAGCTCCTCGGCCGTGGCGCCGGGGGCCATTCGCTTCGGCGGCGCACGCGCTTACACGCTGCGAGCCCCCGCGCGCGCCAGAACGTTCTCCCCGCCGGAAT
>CAMLEQ010000144.1 GCA_946479015.1 uncultured Gemmatimonadota bacterium
ACGCACGCGCGCAACACGGGGCAGATCGCGCTGTTCAAGATCGCGAGCGAGAGCGGCGTGGCGGCCGGCGTGCGGCGCATCGAGGCGTACACCGGCCCGCGCGCGTACGAGTACGTGCGCGAGGAGGAGGCGCGACTCGCGAAGGTGGGTGAGCTGGTGCGCGCCCCGGCGGACGGCGTGGTGCGGCGAGTGGAGGCGCTGCTCGACGAGCGGCGCGCGCTGCAGAAGCGGCTGGACGAGGCGCTGCGCGGCGGGGGCGACCAGCTCCAGCGGCTGCTCGCCGGGGCGGAGCGGGTGAATGGCATCCGTATCGTGGCGGCACCGGTGCAGGCCGGGGATGTGAAGGAGCTCCAGGCGCTCGGCGACGCGCTCCGGGAGCAGCTCGGGAGCGGCGTGGGCGTGCTCGCATCGTCGTTCGGGGAGGGGAAGAACACGCTGCTCGTGGTCGTGACCGACGATCTGCGCGAGCGAGGCGTGCGGGCGGATGCGCTGATCAAGGAGATCGCGGCGACGGCCGGAGGGCGTGGCGGCGGGAAGCCGCACATGGCGCAGGCCGGCGTTCCCGACGCATCTCGGATTCCGGAGGCGATGGCGAAGGCGCCATCGATCGTGCGCGCGGCGCTCGACACCGCATCGTGACGATCGGCGACTGGCTGGCGACGCGCACGCCCGCTCCCCCCGCGCCGCTCGCGACGCGGCTCGCGGAGGCGCTGGCGCCCGTGCTGGGGCGCGATGCCGTCGAGGTGCCCGAGGCCGCGCTGGACGCGGCCGCGGCGCTCCTCGGCGCGTTGCTGCGCGATCGCACGGCGGGGCGCGACCGCGCGCTCGACCTGCTCGCGGCGGACGCGCTGGTGACGTACGCGTTCGAGGCGGCGAGCGACGATCCCGAGCGGATCGCGGGGCGTGCCGATGCGGCGATGGCTCGCCTGTCGGTGCTGGCGGTGGAGGGGAGCGCGTGAGCCTGGTGGATCGGCTCGCGGCCGCCGGCGGCGGGCTGGCGGTGCTCGTGGATCCCGGGCGCACCACCCCCGACGCGGCAGCGGAGCTGGCGCGCCGCGCGGCGGACGAGGGAGTGGCGGCGCTCCTCCTCGGCGACAGCTTCGGCGGGCGGAACGAAGCGGCGGCGACGGCGCACGCGATCAAGCGGAGCGCACCCACGGTTCCCCTGCTGCAGTTTCCCGCGACCGCGGCGCAGCTCGTGCCCGGCGTGGACGCGGTGCTCTTTCTCTCGCTGGTGTCCGGGCGCAATCCGCAGTACCTCATCGAGGAGCACGTGCGCGCCGTTCCCTTCCTGTCGGCGCATCCACGCATCGAGGTGGTGAGCACCGCGTACTGCCTGGTGGACGGAGGACACGTCACCTCCGTGGAGTCGGTGAGCCAGACGCGCCCGCTCCCCGCTGACAAGCCGGAGCTGCTCGCGGCGCACGTGCGCGCGGCGATGCTCATCGGGATGCGTGCCACGTACGTGGACGCGGGGAGTGGCGCCTCGCGACCGGTGGGGAGCGCGCTCGTCCGCGCGGCGCGCGATGCCGCGCGTGGCCCGCTCTTCGTCGGCGGCGGCGTGCGCGGCGCGGACGGCGTGCGTCAGGCGCGCGACGCGGGGGCGGACTTCGTGGTCGTCGGCACGCTTCTGGAGCGAGCGGGGGCGCGCGCGGTCGGCGAGCTCGCGCATGCGGCGCGCGCATGATCGACATCCACTCCCACCTCCTCCCCGGCGTCGACGACGGCTCCCCCTCGATCGAGGTCTCCGTTCCGGTGCTCGAGCGCTTCGGGCGGGAGGGGGTGGACCTGCTGGTGTGCACGCCGCACCTCCGGGCCACCGATGCGGCGCGGGCGCCCGTGGGGCGCTACGCCGAGATCCTCGGCCGCCTCGCCGAGGCCGCGCCCCCCAAGCCGCTGCTGCGGCAAGGGTGGGAGATCATGCTCGACGCGCCGGGGGTCGACTTGCGCCACCCCGCGCTGCATCTGGCCGGATCGGGGTCGGTGCTGGTGGAGTTCCCCCGCATGAACGTGCCGCCCGGCGCCTCGCAGGAATTGTTGCGCATCCGGATGAGCGGCGTGGTCCCGGTGCTGGCGCACCCCGAACGGTACCACGGGGCCACGCTGGAGCGGGTGTTCGAGTGGCGGAGCGTTGGCGCCGTGATCCAGCTCGACGCGGCGATGCTGTTCGGGAGCGCACCGATGTGCCGCCTGGCGCGCGCGATGCTGGAGGAGGGGCTGGTGGACTGCATCGCGAGCGACAATCACGGCGACCGGCGCTCGCTGGGGGCGGCGCGGCGGTGGCTGGTGGAGGTGGGCGCGCCCGAGCAGGCGCATCTCCTCACGCACACCAATGCCGAGCGGCTGCTCGCCGGGCAGCCGTTGATCCCGGTGGCGCCCATTCCGCGGGTGGAGCAGGGGATGCTCACCCGCCTCAAGGAACTCTTTCTCGGACGGCGATGACCACCGACGGGCTCACGCAGTCGCTGCTCGACCTCGCGGATGCCGCGCGACGGACCGCGGAGGCACTTGCCACGGAGATCGCGGAGGCGGCGCGGATGGTGCGCGCCACCGTGGCGCGCGGCGGGACTCTCTTCTTCTGCGGCAACGGCGGGAGCGCCGCCGATGCGCAGCACCTGGCCACCGAGTACGTGGTGCGCTTCGCGCGCAATCGGCGCGCGTATCCGGCGGTGGCGCTCACCACCGACACGTCGCTGCTCACCGCGGCGGGGAACGACCTGGGATTCGACGAGGTGTTCGCGCGGCAGGTAGAGGCGCTGACCAAGCCCGGGGACCTGCTCATCATCCACTCGACGAGCGGCAACTCCCCCAACGTGCTGCGCGCGGCGCGGGCGGCGCGCGCGAAGGGAGTGCCGGTGCTCGCCTTCTCCGCGCGCGATGGCGGCGCGCTGCGCGCGTTGGCGGATCACAGCGTGGTGATCCCCACCGAGCGCACGGACCGCGCGCAGGAGCTTCACCTGTGCATCGAGCACGCCATCTGCGAGCTCGTGGAGGGAGACCTGTGATCTCGTTGCGGGGGAAGCGCGCGCTGGTGACCGGCGGGTCGCGCGGGATCGGCGCGGCGACGGCGCTGCTGCTCGCGGAGTGCGGCGCGGACGTGGGGATCGGCTACCGCAGCCGCGAGGCGGCGGCCGCGGAGGTGGTGCGGCAGGTCGCCGACCGCGGCGTGCGCTCGTTCGCGCAGGCGGCGGACATCGCCACGCGCGCCGGAGTGGAGGCGCTGTTCGAGCGGGCGCAGCGCGAGCTGGGCGGCCTCGACCTGTTCATCGGCAACGCGGGGATCTGGCCGACGGCGGAGACGCCGGTGACGGAGCTCTCTGACGAGCGCTGGCACGACACGATGCTGCAGAATGTCGAGTCGATGTTTCTCACGGCGCGCGCCGCCGCGCGCATGATCGGTCCCGGCGGACGGATCGTGCTGGTGTCGAGCACCGCCGGACAGCGCGGGGAATCGTTCCACGCCGACTACGCCGCGTCGAAGGGGGCGATGATCTCGTTCGTGAAATCCATGGCCGTGGAGCTCGCATCGCGCGACGTCACGGTGAACTCCGTGGCCCCCGGGTGGGTGGACACGGAGATGTGCGAGGAGCCGTTCGCCGGGGGCGGGCGCGAGCGCATCGCGGCCAGCATCCCGCTCGGTCGCGTCGCCTCGGCGCGCGACATCGCCGGCCCGATCGTCTTCCTCTGCTCCGACCTCGCGCGCCACATCACGGGAGAGATCCTGAACGTGAACGGCGGCAGCGTGCTGTGCGGATGACCGCCCACTCGTTACAACGACAGACACACACGCGGACCGACTGGTCGTCATGATCGTCATATTGTTCACCGGCGGCACCATCTCCATGCGCCACGATGCCGCCGCCGGTGGAGCGGTGCCGGCGCTGTCCGGGCACGAGATCCTGGAGGCCACGCGCGGCATCGAGCGGGTGTCGCCGGTGGAGGTGGAGGAGTGGGGCGCGTTCCCCGGGCCGCACATGACGATGGAGCGGATGTGGGCGCTCCGCGCGCGGATCGCCGAGCATCTGCGGCGCGCGGAGGTGCGCGGCGTCGTCGTCACGCACGGCACGGACTCGCTCGAGGAGTCGGCGTATCTCGTGGCGCGGTCGCTCGCGTCGGACAAGCCGATCGTGTTCACCGGCGCCATGCGCGCGGCGAGCGACCTGGGGTGGGATGGGCCGGCGAACCTGCTCGACGCGGTCCGCGTGGCGGCGAGCGACGCCGCGCGCGGCTACGGAGTGATGGTGACGATGTCCGGACGCGTGTTCACGGGGACCGACGTGACGAAGGCCCACACGCACCTGCTGGACGCGTTCGAGAGTCCTGGCGTGGGCCCGGTGGGGGTGGTGGACGACGGCGTGGTGATCTTCCGCCGGGCGCTGGCGCCGCAGCGCCCGGCGCTCACCCCCGTGGCGCCGGCGCTCCCCGTCGACATCGTGTACGCGTGGGCGGGGGCGGACGACCGCTTGCTCGACGCCTCGCGCGCCTCGGCGCGCGGCGTGGTGCTCGCGGCGATGGGGCGGGGAAACGTGCCGCCGGCGATGGTGCCCGGCGTGGAGCGGTGGGTGGCGGAGGGGAAGCCGGTGGTGGTCACCTCGCGCGCGCAGCGCGGGCGGGTGGGGCTCACCTACGGCTACCCCGGTGGCGCTCGGCGGCTGCACGAGCTCGGAGCGATCCTCGCCATCGGCCGTCGTCCACAGCAGGCGCGGATCGATCTCGCGCTGGCGCTCGGCTGCGGCATGGAAACCGGAGCGCTCCGCGAGCTGTTCGAGATGTGAGCCGGCGAACGGGAGCGCGTCAGTGCGTCGGGGTGTCCGTGAACGCCGGAGTGCGGGGGAGAGGGGACGCCACATCCGGCGTCCCGGCTCGCTCCTCCCAGCGCTCGAAGCAGCGCCACTCGAACTCCCGCGCGGCGCGGATCTGGTCGGGGAAGCCGAAGCAGTCGGTCCACCCTTCCTGGCGCGCTCGCCAGGCGCAGTCCCACACGAAGTCGAACGTGCGGAGGCCGTTGCTGGCTTCCACCATCACCATGCCGGCGAAGTCGGAACAGCCTGACCGCGCATCGATGCGCACCGCGTCGACCTCCAGCTCGGGGTGCCGCTCGAGGAGATGGACGATGACGCGAAGGACCTTGATGCGCGGCGCGGGGTGGGCGGCGACGATGCGCTCGGCGCGCTCCCCTCGCATGTACGCTCGCACGTCCCGCTGGAACGCGGCGGTGGCGCTCGAGGCGCCCAGTATGTGCTCGATCTGCATGAACGGTGGAATCTAATCGAGAGGTGAGCGAAACCAGCTGGCGCGCGGCGCTGACGCCCCCCGGACCGGTGATCGAGATCGCCCGCACGCTCGAGGCGGCGGGGTTCGAGACCTGGTGCGTGGGCGGAGCCGTGCGCGACGCCCTGCTCGGTCATCCGCACCTGGATTGGGACCTGGCGACGGCCGCTCTCCCGAAGCAGGTGCGGAAGCTGTTCCGTCGCACCATCCCCGTGGGGATCGAGTTCGGTACCATCGGCGTGCTCGATGAGCGGGGGACGATGCACGAGGTGACCACCTTCCGCCGCGACGTGCAGACCGACGGCCGGCACGCGGTGGTGGAGTTCGGGGCCTCGCTGGAGGACGATCTGGCCCGTCGCGACTTCACGATCAACGCGATCGCGTACTCTCCCACGCGACGGGAGCTGCGCGACCCGTTCGGTGGTCGGGAGGACCTGGCGCGCGGGGTGGTGCGGGCGGTGGGGGATCCCGAGGCGCGGATGCGCGAGGACCGCCTGCGCGCGTTGCGGGCGATCCGGTTCGCGGCGCGCTTCGACTTCACGATCGAGCCGGCGACGTGGCGGGCGATCGTGGAGAGCGCGCCGTACCTCGGCCGCCTCTCCATGGAGCGCGTGAAGCAGGAGCTGGAGAAGACGATGGAGCAGGTGGCCCGTCCGGGGCGGGCGCTCCGGCTCTGGCGCGAGGGCGGCGCCCTGCGCACGCTGGTGCCCGCGCTCGCGCACGTGTCCGACGTCACGCTCGCATCGCTGGACGCGATCCCGCGCCCCGTGAAGGGGGTGCGCCCGGAACGGAAGATCGACCGGTTGACGGCGCTGTTCGCGGAGCTGGCGGCCCCCGAGGCGGAGCGGATCCTGCGCGCGCTGCGCTTCGCGAACGCCGACGTGGCGTGGATCGGCGGGGTGATCGCGCGGTGGCGGGAGCTGGAGCCGGCGATCCGTGCCGCGTCGCGCGCGGACGAGCCTGTCACGGACGAGACCATCCGGCGGTGGCTGGGGCGCACCGGGCGCACGCGGGCGCGATCGGTGCTGCGCCTCGCCGCCGCGCGCTTCGCGGGGGAGCGCGCCATGGGCGGCGACGCGCCGACGTCCTCGCGCATGGCGTCGCTCTACCGCCGCGCCATCCGGATCGCGTTCCGCGACCCGGTGGAGATCGGCGATCTCGCGGTGGACGGCGACGACCTGCGCACGGCGGGAATCCCCCCCGGGCCCACGCTGGGCAAGGTGCTCCTGCTCCTGCTCGATGACGTCCTCGGCGACCCCTCGCGGAACACGAGGGATTGGCTCCTCGACCGCGCGCGCACACATTACGCACGCCTGAGCGGCACGGGCCCCACATGATGCCCGTCGTCGCGTCGCGCGCTCCCCGTCCCGCGTTCTGAATCCCCTCGTCATGTTCTTTCGCGGCCGTCAACCCGAGACCTCCGTCTGGAAGCGCTTTCGCAGCGCGGCCGACGGCTTCGTTTTCGTCGAGGAGCCGGACCACTTCATGGCCCACCTGGTCGCGAACGCCGAGCGCGTCGTGGACCTCTTCCTGGCGCTCATGGAGCAACTGCCGCCGGCGGTCGACGTCGCGGTGCGCGACGAGCGCACCGGGCAGACGTGGGCGGGGGAGCGCCTCGCGCTCCCCGACGTGCGCGATGCGATCGCCCGCATCCGCACGCAGATCGCGGCGAACGGCGGCGTGGAGCTCTCGGTGTTCACGAGCGAGGACCAGCTCACGCTGAACGGTGTGCTCGAGCTGTTCGTCTACGCGCGCACCGACCGCTGGCTGTACATCCTGAAGGGGAAGGGGCTGGAGGAGCGGCGCGTGGTGCGCACGAAGAGCTGGCGGCACGCGCGCCGCGAGTACCCCGAGGCGCCGGAGCTGGCGCAGGGGATCGCCGCGCTGGTGGCGTCGCTGCAACTGACGCCGGCGTGACGCAGACGCCGCTGCAATACGCGCTGATCGCGGCGCTGGCGAACCTCGCCGGCGCCGCCGCGGTCACATGGCGCGCGCGGTGGAGCGTGGAGGTGCTCGACACGCTCGTGGCGCTCGCCGCCGGCTTCATGATCTCCGCCTCGCTCACCGACATCTTCCCCGAGGCGATCGAGCGCACCGGACACATCGGCGCGCTGGCGGCGCTGGCGGGATACCTGCTGGTGCACCTCACGCAGCACACGCTCGCGCCGCACTTCCACTTCGGCGAGGAGACGCATCCGGTGTCGGAGATGGTGGGCGTCTCCGCGCTGGTCGGGCTGCTGCTGCACACGTTCGTGGACGGCGTGGCGATCGCCTCGGGGTTCCACGTGAGCGATGCGCTGGGGCGGCTGGTGTTCCTGGCGATCGTGCTGCACAAGCTGCCCGAAGGGCTGGCGATCTCGAGCCTCTTTCTCGCGGCCGGAGCGGGGCGGGCGCGGGCGCTCTACGCGGCGGCGTCGCTCGGGCTCGCCACGGTGGCAGGGGTTCTGCTCACGGATCACCTGGGCCCGCTGAGCCAGCTCGGGCTCGGCATCTCCGCGGGGGTGACCTTGTACGTGGGCGCGTCGAACCTCATTCCGGAATTCCAGGCGAAGCACGCGTGGCGGCTGCAGTTCGGCTTCTTCGCCGGCTGCGGGCTGTACTTCCTGCTGCGCGTCGGGCTGGGACGCTGACCATGGCCGGCCGGAGCGGTCGCGGACGCGGGGGGAAGGGGGAGCCGACGCTGTTCCAGGCGCCGCCCTCGGCGCAGCCGCTGGCGGCACGCATGCGCCCGCGCACGCTCGACGAGCTCGTGGGACAGCGCCACATCCTCGCCCCGGGGAAGGCGCTTCGCGTGGCGGTGGAGAAGGGGATGCCGGGGTCGATCATCCTGTGGGGGCCTCCGGGAACGGGGAAGACATCGCTCGCGCTCCTGATCGCGCGCTACACCGATCGGGAGTTCGTCCCCTTCTCCGCGGTCACGGAGGGGGTGCCGCGCGTGCGCGAGATCGTGGCCGAGGCCGAGGAGCGGCTGGCCACCACGGGGCGCGGCACCATCCTGTTCGTGGACGAGATCCACCGCTTGAACAAGGCGCAGCAGGACGCCTTCCTCCCGCACGTGGAGCGGGGGACCGTGACGCTCGTCGGCGCGACCACGGAGAACCCATCGTTCGAGATCAACGGCGCGCTGCTCTCCCGCTCCCGGGTGTTCGTGCTCCGCCAGCTCGGCGCGGAGGACGTGGAGGGGGTGATCCGGCGCGCGCTGGCCGACGACGAGCGCGGCCTCGGCGCGGAGGGGATCGCGATCGACGACGCCGCCGCGCGCCTGATCGCCGAGGAGGCGGATGGCGATGCGCGCCGCGCGCTCACGGTGCTCGAGGCGGCGGCGGAGTACGTGGGGCGTGGGGGGCGCATCACGGCGGACGTCGCGCGCGCGGCGATGCAGCTCCGCTTCGCGCGGCACGACACGGGTGGCGAGGAG
>CAMLEQ010000145.1 GCA_946479015.1 uncultured Gemmatimonadota bacterium
GCTGGCCTTCCGCTCCAGCTTCCCCCACCCCACCACCCTCCCCCGCAGCGCCGCGATGAACGAGCGCACCACCACCCAGTACATCACCTGCCGGTAGGCGAAGCGCTGGAGGAACACGAGCCAGGAGAGCGAGCGGTCCTCACCGGGCTCGAGGAAGAAACCCACCATCGTCGCGAACCAGTCCACGAGCAGGAAGGCGGCGTAGTACGCGAGCACCTGCTCGAGGCTCGTGAGCGCGTACGTGGCCCCGTGCTGCTCCCGCACGAGCCACACGGAGACGAGGCTCCACAGGAACATCACGTCCGCGATCGGCGACACGAAGGGGAAGAAGAGCTGGAAGATCGCGACGTTGGGCAGCGCCACGAAGCCGAGCGATCCGTAGCGGGGGCGGAACAACACCGACCGGTGCTTCCACACGCACTGGAGCGTGCCGAACGACCAGCGGAATCGCTGCTTCGCGAGCGCGCGGAGCGAGTCGGGGGCCTCGGTGTATCCCACCGCCTCGTCCGCGTACGCGATGGCGTGGCCGCGGCGGCGGATGGCGAGCGTGAGGTCCTGATCCTCGGCGAGGGTGTCCTCGCTGAAGCCTCCCACCTCCTCGATCAGCGACTTCCGCCACGCCCCCACGGCGCCGGGCACCACCGTGATGCAGTTGAGCAGGGAGAAGGCGCGCCGGTCGAGGTTCTGGCTGGTGACGTACTCCACCGCCTGCCAGCGCGTGACCAGGTTGATGCGGTTCCCCACCTTCGCGTTGCCGGCCACCGCCCCCACCTTCGGGTCGTGCAGCGGCTCCACCAGCTCGGCCACGGTGTTCGGGGCGAACACGGTGTCGGCGTCGAGGCAGATCACGATCTCCCCCTTCGCCACGGCGAGCCCGTAGTTGAGCGCGCTCGCCTTGCCGCCGTTGCGCTTGCGGTAGAGCGACACGCGCGGGTGATCGCCGAAGGCGTCCTTCGCCACCTCGAACGTGTGGTCGGGGGAGCCGTCGTCCACCATCACCACCTCCAGCTCCCCCGGATAGTCCTGCGACACCAGGCTGCGGATGGTGGAGACGATGACCTTCTCCTCGTTGTACGCCGGCACGATCACGCTCACCGTCGGCGCGTACGTGATCGGGGCCGACGGGTCCTGGTGCCGCCGGATGCGCTGGATGATGGCGAGCGTGCTGATGAGGAAGAGGCGCGCGACGCCGAGCGCCAGCGCCACGAGGAACAGCCAGTAGAGCACCCACTCCGTCACGCCCACCGCGCCGAAGCCGAGCAGCTCTCCCAGCCGCGCGAGACGGCTGCGCGCCGGCAGCGGAGGCATCGCCTGGTCTCGCGGGATCCCCACCAGCTCGGATACCGTCACCAGCGTGTCCCCGCGCGCGCGCAGCGAGTCGATCAGCGTCCCGAGCGCCGCCACGGTCTCGTGGCGGTCCCCTCCCCCGTCGTGCAGCAGCACCACGTTCCCCTTCGCCCGCTGGTCGAGCGTGGTGTCGATGATCGTCCGCACGCCGGGCTGCAGCCAGTCCTCGCTATCGATGCGCAACCCCACGGTGAGGTACCCGCGGTCGGTGGCGATCCCGATGGGGACGAGCTCGTCGTTCGTCGTCGGTTCGGCGTCGCCGAAGTACGGCGGACGGAAGAACGCGGTGCGTCGGTCGAGGATGGCCTCGAGCAGCCGCTCGTTCGCGTCGAGCTGCAGCCGCGTCACCTTCTGGTTGGTGTACGCGAGATTGGGGTGCGTGAAGGTGTGATTGCCGATCTCGTGCCCTTCCGCCCAGATCCGCCGCATGAGCGGGATGTGCGCCTCGGCGTTCTCCCCGATCACGAAGAAGGTGGCTGGAGCGTGGCGGGAGCGCAGGGTGTCGAGGATTTGCGGCGTCCACCGCCCATCGGGGCCGTCGTCGAAGGTGAGCGCCACGCGATGCGGGCTCTGCCCGAAGCGGCGGATGATGTACGGCGTGGCGTACGCGGTCACCGTCTCCCCGGTGACGAGCCGCGTGACCGGGTCCACGCGCACGGTTCGCCGCCCCGGCGTGGGGCGCGCTCGCAGCTCGAGGATCTCCCCCGTGGCGTTCCGGGGCTCGAACTCGGGGTCGTACCCCGGAGGGATCGCGGCGAGGCGCTCCGCCGGCGCATCGATGCCGCGGCGTCCGATCACCCCCCAGATGGCCGGGTCCTCCGAGCCGAGGCGCCAGATGGCGTGCCCGCCGACGCCGAGCGCCTCCCCCGCGAGGATCTGGTTGTACGCGGTGACCGCATCCAGGTACCACGCCACGTGGTCGGTGGAGTCGGGGTCGCGCCAGGTGGCGTACGGGTTCAGGGTGAGCGAGTCGAAGTGCAGCGATGCGGGCTCCCCCTGCTGCTCCGCCTCGCGCACCGCCGACATCATCTCCTGGAAGGTGAGGCTCTGCCCGTTGGACGAGGTGTCCGCGTCGTTCCAGTCGTAGCCGTACGCGCCCACGGTGAGGATCGCCTTGGCCGGCGGGATGAACCGGAGCATGTGGCGCGCGTTGCGCACGAACCACTGCTGGCTCGCCACCGGCCCGGGATCGCCCTTCCCGTAGTGCTCGTCGTAGAGCATCAGGAAGAGCTTGTCGCTCGCCGAGGCGTAGCGCTGGAGCTGCGCGTCGGTGTCGTTGAAGGAGACGGCCTGCGTCACCAGCCGGTCGTACGGCGCGAGGCGCGCCTTCAGCGCGCGCGTGAAGTCGACGATGCGGCCGGTGAGGTCCGGGGGCACCTCCTCGAAGTCGAGCGTGACGCCGCCGAGCCCGTAACGCACCACGGTGTCGCGCAGCTGGGTGAGCGCCAGCTCGCGGGCGGTGGAGTCGGTGAGCAGATGCCGGAGCGATTGCGGATCCCACTTCTTCCCCGCCGAGTCGTAGTTCGTGACCATGGCGAAGATCTGCGGCCGCGCGCGCTCGTCCGGGATCACCTGTTGCAGGGTGTACGGCACCTTGCGGTCGATGCTCATGCGCAGCCCCTCCCCGCCCTGCTTCACGAACACCCACTCGCACACCACCCAGTCCAGGTCATCGGCGTGCGCGCGCAGCGCGGCGAGGGAGTTGTCGTCCCAATTCACGTAGAAGCCGGCGACGATCGGCTGCCCCGGCACGCCGGACTTCCCGATCGCGCGCGGGTGCGCCTTGAGCGGGAGGAGGCTCGGGTGGATCGCCGGCGGGGCGCGATGCTTCTGGAGCGCGAACCAGAGCTGGAGCCGCTTGGCCAGCCGCTCGCGCTGCACCTTGCTCGTGATCAGGTGCGGCGTGCGGCTGAAGGGGCTCGTCCGCATGGGGAGCTGCGGCAGGAGCGGCGGGATGAGCAGGCTCACCACGACGGCGGCGGCGAGCAGGGAGGTCACGACGCCGAGCGCGAGCCCGAGCGCGCGGACCCGTCGCCAACGGCGACCGGTGGCGTCGAGGAAGATCGGCGCCACCGGGGGGGGCGACTGCGCGGAGGCGGTCATATGATAGGAATTTACCCTGACGGCCCCCCGGGGAGCGGGGGCGTGAAGGGACCTTAACGGGCCCGGCCCGCGAGTGCCCGTGCGGCAGCCGGCGGCGTGCTCAGAGCAGCGCGCCTCGCAGGATGAGCAGCGCGACGCTGAAGTAGATGATCAGCCCCGTGACGTCCACCAGCGTGGCGACGAACGGCGCGGAAGCACTCGCCGGATCGAAGCCGAGCCGCCGCAGCAGGAAGGGGAGCATGGAGCCGGCGAGCGACCCGAAGGTCACCACCCCCACGAGCGCCACGGCCACCGTGCACGCCACCAGCAGATGGTGCGGGCCGTAGTCGTACCAGCCGAGCGACTGCCAGAGCAGGATGCGGAGCAGGCCGATCACGCCGAGGATCGCGCCGAGCGCCATCCCCGACGGCAGCTCCCGCACCGCCACGCGCCACCAGTCGCGGAGCGTCACCTCGCGCACCGCCATGGCGCGGATGATCAGCGAGGTGGCCTGCGATCCCGAGTTTCCCCCCGAGCTGATGATGAGGGGGATGAACAGCGCCAGCACCACGGCGCGGCTGATCTCCCCCTCGAAGTAGCCCATGGCCGTCGCCGTGAGCATCTCGCCGATGAAGAGCGCGCACAGCCACCCGGCGCGCTTCTTCACCATGGCGGCGAAGCCGATCTCCATGTACGGCGCGTCCAGCGCCTCCATGCCGCCGAACTTCTGCACGTCCTCCGTCTGCTCGCGCACGATCGCGTCGATCACGTCGTCCACCGTGACGATGCCGAGCACGTGCCCCCCGTCGTCGAGCACGGGGACGGCGAGGAGATTGTACTTGGAGATGAGCCGCGCCACGTCCTCGCGGTCGGTGAGCGGGTCCACCGAGATCGGCGTGCGGATGTCCCCCACCTCCGCCACGCGGGACGAGCGGTCGGCGAGCAGCAGCTCGCGCAGCGAGACCACGTGCACGAGCCGGCGCTCGGCATCCAGCACGTAGATCGCGTAGACCGTCTCCTTGGCGCCACCCACCTCGGCGATGTGCCGCAGCGTGCGATCCACCGTCCAGTCCGCGGGGACGCTGACGAACTCGGTGGTCATGATCCCGCCGGCGACGTGCGGCGGATACCGGAGCAGCAGCGTGAGCGCCTGCCGCGTGGGCGTATCGAGCGCCTGGAGGAGACGGCCGCGCTCGCGGTCGGGGAGCTCGCGGAAGAGGTCCGCCTGCTGGTCGGCGGACATCGCGTCGATGATCGGCGCGGCGGTGGCGGTGTCGAGCCGGTGGAACAGCTCGTGGCGGCGCTCGAGCTCCGGCTCGTCGAACACCTGCACGGCGAGGTCGAATGGCAGGGCGGCCATCACGCGCGCGGCGGCATCGGTGGACAGGCGATTGAGCGCCTCGGCCACGTCCGCGCTGCGCATGGTGGAGAGCGTTTCCGCCAGCTCGGCCGGATCGCCGGAGAGGAGGTACAGCAGCTCGGGGGAAGCCGTCATGACGCGAGCTCTCGTGGCACAGTGGAACCGAATCGAGATTCGTGGGAAGCTGACGCCTGGTCACGCGTGGCGCCAGTCGAGATGCGGTGAAGGGTCGTCGCGCGGCTACGCCCGGCGGGGTTCCGAGTCGGGGCGCAGCGCCGCCCAGGTCCAGACCAGCGCGCCCACCAGCACGGCGGCGGGGATGAGGAGGACGGCGCGGCCGAGCGAGCTGGCGTCGGAGATCTTTCCGATCAGCCACGGCGATGGGACGTCGCCCAGCACGTGGATGACGAAGATCGACAGCGCCATGGCCGAGGCGCGCATCGCCGCCGGCACCTCGCTCACGATGGCGGAGTTGATCGGACCGGTGGACATGAAGATGAGCACCTCGGCGGCGATGAGCGCCGGCCAGTACACCGCGCGGTCCGGGGAGACGAGCGCGAGATACGCGAGCGGTGCCGCGGCGAGCGTGGCGAGGCCGGAGACCCAGAGGTACGCCTGTCGCGTGCGGGCGAGGAGGAAATCGCCGAGCCATCCGCCCACGAACGTCCCCACGAAGCCGGTGATCACCACCACGGCGCCGAGTTGCACGCTCGCCTGCTCGCGCGGCAGGCCGCGCACGCGCTCGAGGAAGGTGGGCATCCAGAACGCGATCCCGCCGAGCGCGAAGGTATAGGCGGCGTAGCCGAGAATGGTGAGCCGGTACTGGCGGATGCGCGCGAGCACGCGATACGCGCCCATGCCGCGCGCCGCGGGGACGGCCGCGTGGTCGTCGGCCTCGTCGCGCGCGCCGCGCGGCGGATCGGCGAGCCAGAGCGAGAGGAGCGCGAGGAGGAGTCCCGGGATACCGGCGACGAAGAACGCGGAGCGCCACCCGTAGCGGTGGTCCACGAGTCCCCCCACGACGTAGCCGAGCGCCGAGCCCACTGGGGTGGCCATGTAGAACACGGCGAACACGCGGCCGCGCAGCCTGGCGGGGAAGTAGTCGGCGAGGAGCGCGGGGGCGATGGTGCCGTAGGCCGCCTCCCCCACCCCGACCACGGCGCGCGCGGCGAGGAGCGAGCCGAAGCTCGTGGCGAGGCCGCCGAGGGCGGTGGCGACGCTCCAGATGGCGACGCCGAGCGCGAGCAGGCGGGGGCGCGAGCCGCGGTCCGCGCGCGCGCCGATCACCGGCGCGGCCACCATGTACACGATGATGAACACGCTCGCGAGCTGCCCGAACTGCGCGTCGGAGAGGTGCAGATCCGAGGTGCGCAGGCTCTCCCCGAGCGCGGCGACGACGAACCGGTCGAGGTAGTTGAACAGGTTCACGAGCGTGAGCACCACGAGCCCGAGCCACGCGCCGCGCACGGGAGGGAGCGCGCGCGCGGTGCCGGAGGCGGCGTGGGTGTCGGCGATCGCCTGGGACATGCGGAACGGGATGGAGGCCGGATGCGCGGTCGCCCGGGACGGCGACCGCACAAGGTAGCGTCGCGAGACTTGACGCGCGACCCCACGCTCGGGAGCTTACCGCTGCCACAACCACGGAGCGCATGGTGCCGACAGTGTACGACGCGATCATCATCGGTGCGGGGCACAACGGCCTCGTCACCGCGGCCTACCTCGCGGCCGCGGGGAAGCGGGTGCTCGTGCTCGAGCGCCGGGAGATGGTGGGCGGTGCGTGCGTGACGGAGGAGCTCTGGCCGGGCTACAAGGTGTCCACGGCGTCCTACGTCAACAGCTTGCTGCGCCCGGAGATCATCCGGGACCTGGAGCTGAAGGCGCACGGCTTCGAGCTGCTCCCGCGCAATCCGTCGTCGTTCACCCCGTTCCCCGATGGGCGCTCGCTGCTCCTCGGCCCCGACAAGGCACTGACGCTCCGCGAGATCGCGAAGTTCTCGCCACGCGACGCGGAAGCGTATCCGAAGTACGAGGCGATGCTCGAGCGCGTGGCCGACTTCATCGAGCCCACGCTGATGATGACGCCCCCGGATCCCTGGTCCGCGCGTCCGCGCGATCTGCTGGCGCTGGCGAAGCTCGGCTGGGGCTTCCGCAAGCTCGGCCGGGATGGCGCGGCGGCGATCGAGATCCTCACCGCCGATGCCAGGTCGGTGCTCGACCGGTGGTTCGAGAGCCCGGAGCTGAAGGCGACGCTCGCCACCGACGCGATCATCGGCGCGAATGCCTCGCCGTCCACGCCGGGAACCGCGTACGTCCTGTTCCACCACGTGATGGGCGAGTGCAACGGGGCACGCGGCGTGTGGGGGTACGTGCGTGGCGGGATGGGCGGGATCTCGAACGCCATCGCGTCGGCGGCGCGCGCGCGCGGGGCGGAGATCCGCACCAGCGCGCCCGTGGCGCGCATCCTGGTGAAGGATGGGCGTGTGCGCGGTGTGGCGCTCGCCGACGGGACCGAGATCCGCGCGCGGATGGTGGCATCGAACGCCGATGCGCACACCACCTTCCTGAAGCTGATGGACGACGAGCACCTTCCCGCCGACTTCGTGCGGCAGGTGCGGCAGATCGACTACTCGAGCGCCACGCTGAAGATCAACGTGGCGCTGAGCGAGCTCCCCGACTTCCGCGCGCTCCCGGGGAGCGCGCCCGGGCCGCAGCACCGGGGGACGATCCACATCGCGCCGTCCCTCGAGTACATGGAGCGCGCCTTCGACGACGCGAAGTACGGCGAGCCCTCGCGGTCACCGGTGCTCGAGTGCACCATCCCGTCCGTGGTCGATCCCACGGTGGCGCCGCCGGGGAAGCACCTCATGTCGATGTTCATCCAGTACGCGCCGGCCAGGCTGCGCGAAGGGAGCTGGGACGGGGCGAAGGAGCGGTTCGCGGACCGCTGCTTCGAGATCATGGACGAGTACGCGCCGAACTTCCGCCGCTCCGTGATCGACCGGCAGGTGCTCTCCCCGGTGGACATCGAGCGCCGCTACGGGCTCACGGGGGGAAACATCTTCCAGGGGGCGATGACGCTGAACCAGCTCTTCTTCATGCGCCCGCTGCCGGGCTACGCGGACTACCGCACGCCGGTGAGGGGTTTGTTCCTGTGCGGCGCCGCCACGCACCCGGGTGGCGGCGTGATGGGGGCGTGCGGGTACAACGCGGCGCGCGAGATGCTGAGGAGCTGAAACGCGGGGCGCGGGCCGAGGGGCGCGGGACGCGGTGCGCGGGCATCGCGCGAGTCCCGATTCCCCGGTCCCGGGACGCCATCGCGCCCCGCGTCCCGCATCCCGCGTCCCGCGTCCCGCACGCCGAGTCCCGATTCCCGATTCCCGAGTCCCGAGCCGTCATGACCGTCCTCGCTCTCACCGCCCTCATCTTCATCGGCGCCTTCACCGCCGGCCTGATCGGATCGCTCACCGGACTCGGGGGGGGCGTGATCATCGTCCCCCTCCTCACGCTCGGCTTCGGCGTGGACATCCGCTACGCCATCGGGGCCTCGCTCGTGTCGGTGATCGCGACGTCGTCCGGCGCGGCGGCGGCGTACGTGAAGGAAGGGTTCACCAACGTGCGCATCGGCATGCTGCTGGAGGTGGCGACCACGGTGGGCGCGCTCACCGGAGCGTTCGTGGCGGGGCTCGTGGCCCCCTCGGTGATCGCGGTGGTGTTCGGTCTCGTGCTGCTCCACTCCGCGTGGCAGTCCACGCAGCCGCGCCTGGAGCACATCAGCGGCGGCCCGCCGGATCCGCTGGCCACGAAGCTGCGCCTCGACTCCACCTATCCAACCCCCGAGGGCCCGCAGCACTACCAGGTGCAGCGCGTGCCGGCGGGGTTCGGGCTGATGTACGTGG
>CAMLEQ010000146.1 GCA_946479015.1 uncultured Gemmatimonadota bacterium
TGAAGCACCTGCTGTACACGGAGAAGTACACGATCGACGGCGCGCGGCAGAAGGTGGACGAGCACCGGAAGCGCGGCGCGCTGCGCCCCGCCGCGCGCAGCGCGCTCGACCTGCAGACCATCGAGTCGATGGAGCGCGAGCTGCGCGACGTGCTGGCGCTGCTGGGGGGCGACGAGGGGCGGTGATCGCGCCGGTCGCCTGCATCGTCCCCGCGCTCGACGCGGAGCGCACGCTGCCGGGCGTGGCCGCGCGGCTCCGCACCGCCGTGCCGCACGCCACGCTGATCGCGGTGGACGACGGCTCCGTGGATGGCACGCGCGCCGTCGCCGCGCGCGCGTGCGACATCGTGCTCGCGTTCGAGCACAACCGCGGCAAGGGAGCGGCGCTCCGGGCCGGCTTCGCCGAGGCGCTGCGGCTCGGCATGTCGGCGGTGCTCACCATCGATGCCGATGGCCAGCACGCGCCGGAGGACGCGCCGCGGCTGCTCGCGGCGCTCGCCGGCGCCGACCTGGCCATCGGCGCCCGCACGCGCTCCGGCGCCATGCCGCTCGGCCGCCGCCTGACGAACGCGCTCGCCACAGCCGCCGTGGGCGCCGTGGTGGGCGGGGCGGTGGCCGACGCGCAGTCGGGCTACCGCGCCATGCGCCGCGCCGTGCTCGAGCGCGTGCGCGCCCGCGGCGACCGCTACGAGTTCGAGACCGACTTCCTCATCCGCGCGGGGCACGCCGGGTTCCGCATCGCCGCGGTGCCGATCCCCACGGTGTACGGCGCGCGCAGCCACTTCCGCGGCTTCCGCGACTCCGTGCGGGTGGTGCGAACCATTTGGCGCTACCGCGCCGGAGCATTCCAGTAATGCAGTTGCTGTGCACCAACGATGACGGGATTCTCGCGCAGGGGCTCGACTGCCTCGTGCGCGCCGCGTCCAGGATCGGCGACGTGACGGTGGTCGCTCCCGACCGGGAGCAGAGCGCCACCAGCCACTCGCTCACCCTCCACCATCCCGTTCGCCCCGTGCCGCGCGGTCCACAGCGCTGGCAGGTGGACGGCACGCCCACCGACTGCGTGATGCTGGCGGTGGAGGGGCTCATGGGGCAGCGCCCGAGCTGGGTGCTGAGCGGGATCAATCACGGGCACAACATGGGGGAGGACGTGCTGTACTCCGGCACCGTCGCCGCCGCCATGGAAGGGGTCACCCTCGGCATCCCGGCCATCGCCCTCTCGTTCGCCGGCGGCGAATTGCAGGCCGATCCCGAGCTGCTCTCCGACCAGGTGGACGTCGTGGCCGAGCTCCTCGCGCATCTCACGAGCCTGCGCAACGTGCCGCGCGACACGCTGCTGAACATCAATCTCCCCGCGCGGCGCGCCGCCGACATCCGCGGCGTGCGTCTCACCCGGCTCGGCCGGCGCGTCTACTCCGACTCGCTCGTCCGGATGCGCGATCCGCGCGGCCGCGAGATCTTCTGGATCGGCGGCGGATCCGCGGAGTGGAGCGGCGCCGAGGACTCCGACTTCCGCGCCGTGCAGGAAGGCTACATCTCCGTGACGCCGCTCTCGCTCGACCTCACGCACACGCGCATGCTCGAGGAGGCGACCTCGTGGTGGATGGACCTGCCGTGAACCAGCTCATCGGCGCACGCCGCCGCTTGGTGGAGCAGCTCCAGCGGGGCGGGATCTCCGATCTCGCCGTGCTGCGGGCCTTCGATCTCACGCCTCGTCACCTCTTCGTGCCCACCGGCATGCGCCACCGCGCGTACGAGGACAGCGCGCTCCCGATCGGCAACGGCCAGACCATCTCTCAACCGTCCACGCACGCGCGCTACCTCGAGCTGCTCCGCCTGACGGGCAGGGAGCGGGTGCTGGAGATCGGCACCGGCTCGGGATACCAGACCGTCCTCCTGTCGCACCTGGCGTCGCAGGTGTTCTCGATCGAGCGCGTCGCGGCGCTGCTCGAGCGGGCGCGCGAGGCGATCCGCGGCGCCGGCGCCCGCAACGTGTCGCTGCTGGCTGGAGACGGCACGCTGGGCTGGCGGGACTACGCGCCGTTCGACGCCATCCTCGTCACCGCCGGTGCGCCGACCATCCCCGCGCCGCTGGGCGAGCAGCTCGCGGAGGGCGGACGTCTGCTCATCCCGCTCGGCACGCGCGAGGAGCAGACGCTGACGCTCATCACGCGGCGCGGCACGGAGCTCGAACGGCGTGACATCGGGCCCGCGCGATTCGTCCCGCTGGTAGGCACGCACGGCTGGCCGGCGTAGCTTCGCGCCCCGCGCATTCGGCCGGTAGCGACTCGCGTTCGGCATCCCCATATTGTCGTACCGGAGACTTGATGGCCGACTACTCGGACGACGCCCCCAGGCAGCAGCGCAGGAGCACCGTGCTGCCTCCGTTCTTCGCCCCGCGCCAGCGGGAGACGACCACCCCGACCAGACCGGTCGGGGTGACGAAGCGTCGTACGTCGCAGCTCTTCACACCCCCCGGCGTGGACCGGCAGTCGCGTCCGGCGTTCCGCGCCACGCCGATCCCCCCCGCCACTCCGAACGCTTCAGCGGTGCCGGCGACGCCCGAAGTTCCGGCCACGCCCGTCACCCCATCGGCATCGATCGCGATCCCGGTCGAATCCCTGGAGATCGAGCCGCCGGTGGCGCACGTCGCCGAGCCCATCATCGAGGAGAGCGCGGGCGCGCCTCTCGACGCGGAGGCGTCCGAGGAGCCGCGCCTCGTCGACGGCCTGGAGATCGAGGCGACGGAGTGGAGCCCGGAGGGCGTCACGGGCTCCGGCCAGCTCGAGGTGGAGAGCTTCTGGGCCGCCGAGCCGCTCGCGCCCTCGGACGAAGTCACGGTGGACGCCCCGAGCGAGGCGATCGAGGCGAGCGGGGCGAACGCCGTCGAGGCGCTCCCCCCCTGGCCGTCCGTGGATGAGGCGGAGCATGCGGGGGAGTCCGCTCCGGACGACCCGGCGAGTGCCGCTACCTGGGGAGGGTGGCCGGCCAGTCAGTGGGAAGCGGAGGGCGATCGAGACGACGCGGCGCATGCGTCGGAGGCTGTCGCGCCGGAGGTCGAGTCCTCGTCCGCGGTACCGATGTCCGCGGGCGACGAGCTGTCCGCGGGGCTCGCCTGGCCCGATCCGGACCAGATCGAGGCGGGAGGGGAGCAGGACGTGATCGTGGCGGACGGCGCGGCGCTGGCGTCGGTGGAGCCGGAGTTACGCGACTCCGCGGCGCCGTTCGCCACGCCGAGCCCGAGACACGAAGAGACGCGAGAGGCGGACCCATGGACGATGCCGCCCGCCGAACCTTCCCCGGAGCCCGCGGTCCCGGCGGTGGCCGAGGCGCTGGAGCGCATCGCGCAGCGGATCAGGGAAGGCGGGGTGGTGCTCCCGGCCGATACGGCCGCGCAGAGTGATGCCGGCGCACTGGCCGTCGCGCTCGCGGCGCTGCTGCGGGGCGCGCCGCGATAGCTTCGATGTCCCGCGTCCGGGTGGAAGTGATCGGGGCGGTGCAGGGGGTGGGGTTCCGCTGGTTCGCCCGCGAGGTGGCGCGACGCCTCGACCTTGCCGGCTGGGTCCGGAATCGCGACGACGGCAGTGTGGAGATCACCGTGGAGGGTGAGGACTCGGCAGTGGAGCGATTTCTCGCGCAGGTGGAGCGCGGTCCGCGGGGGGCGCGGGTGGACGAGCTGCGCCGCCACCCGCTGCGCGAGGTGGCGGATGCGAAGGCGCCGCTGGGCCACCCCTTCGAGATCCTGCGTTGACCCTCCAGATGCCTCAGGGCGCCATCACCGACCTCGAGCGCGTGCTGCGCTCGACCATCCGCGACATTCCGGATTTCCCGAAAGCGGGAATCCTCTTCAAGGACATCACTCCCGTCCTGCTGGACGCTGCGCTCTTCCACCGGACGACGCAGGCGATGTCCGCGCCGTACGCGGAGGACGGGATCACGCACGTGGTGGGGATCGAGAGCCGAGGGTTCATCCTTGGCGCGCCGTGCGCGCAGCACCTCGGCGCGGCATTCGTCCCCGTCCGCAAGCCCGGGAAGCTGCCGTCGTTGGTGGAGCGGGTGGAGTACGCGTTGGAGTACGGGCTGGACGCGCTGGAGGTTCACCGGGATGCCCTGGCCGATGGGAACCGGGTGCTGGTGGTGGACGACGTGCTGGCGACGGGGGGGACGGCTGCGGCGGCGTGCCGGGTGATCGAGCAGTTGGGTGCGACGGTGGTGGGGTGCACGTTCCTGCTGTCGCTGTCGTTTCTTCCCGGGGCCTCGGCGCTGACGGGGCGCCGGGTGGAGTGCCTGGTGACGTACTGAAGGCGGGCGGCGCGATCGAGTGGGTTCGGCTCGTGCATCGCGCCAGTTATGTCATTGTTTTGGCTATCATTGGCTCGCTCCGGCGCTATCGACGTCTGCCGGGCCATGTCTGATAATGTACATTATCAAGCATCGCGTAACATACTAATTTGCTGATGGTTACGCAGAATAACATGACGTCTCCCGGGAGACGGCTGCCACGCCCGCGCCTGCAAGGGTCGCGTGCCGGACGATACCGGATTATCTTTGGTGATTCGTGTCGGACGACACCGATGCCGACGGCGGCCGGACTGGGGCACAGGACGTGATCCCGCGCTGACCGCCTCGATCGGGTCGACGTCCGCGGAGCCATGCCCCTGTAGCTCAGGTGGATAGAGCAGCGGTTTCCTAAACCGTTGGCCGGGTGTTCGAGTCACCCCAGGGGCACTCGGCAGCGCCTCCACGCGCCAGCCGCGTTCGCCAACATCGCCTCTCACCGAGCACACGTCAGGATCCAGGATGACCCGTACCGGAGCCGCGGCCCGCCCAGATTTCGAGGAGCGGACCCAGAACTTGTTGGAGTGGGCGGAGCTGCACTCGAAGCTGCTCACCATCATCGCCGTCGCCATCGTTGCCATCGTCGGCGGCGTGTGGTTCTACCAGAAGTCCCATGAGGCCCGCACCCGCAACGCCTCGGCGGCTCTGGTGAACGCGGAGCAGGCGCTCACGGCCGGCAACCTGGCGCTCGCCCAGAGCGATCTCGACAAGATCGTGAGCCGGTACGGCGCCACGGAGCCGGGGAAGCAGGCCGTGCTCCTCCTCGCCCAGGTGATGTACGACCGCGGCCAGTACGCGCAGGGGATCGAGAAGCTGCGCCAGCTCGAGGGCTCCGGAGACCAGAACCTGCGCACTTCGGCGCTCAACCTGATCGGCGCCGGGTACGAGCAGCAGGCGAAGTACGCCGACGCCGCCAACTATTACCGCAAGGCGGCGGAGTCGGCCGTGTATTCCTCGGACCGTGACCAGTACCTCGCGAGCGCGGCCCGGGCACTCACGAGCGCCGGGAAGACCGCCGAGGCAAAGGAGATCTGGAGCAAGCTCGCCGCCGATCCGGCCAGCCCGGCCAACGCCGAGGCGCGCGTCCGCCTCGGTGAGCTCGAGGCGAAGCCCGCCAAGCAGGGGTAACGGGCCGGCGGTCCGTGGCAGAGCGCAGCCCGGGAGCAGGAGCCGACGCGTTGCCAGGGTAGCGTGGCCGCCGGCCCGGGGTGACTCGAAAACGATCGACTGGAACGCGCGAGGGCGCCGGAGATTCTCTCTGGCGCCCTCGTCGCATCCGGGGGGCTGCACCGGGAGTCACGCATTGGCCGCCACGGAACGTCGAGGCCGCGGCAGGCGAGGGATCGCACCTGCGGCGATCCGAGCCGCAATCGGTGGCCACTCCGGCCCGTCCGGTTACTTCGTATAAGATATGTTATGTAAACTCACGCACGTGCATGGCTGTGGAAAACTGCTCCCTACTCACGGGACCATAGCGCCGTCGTCCTCGAACCACATCGGCTCGTAGTCGCCGTGCACGAGCGCATGGATGTGCGATACACGCGACCGCCAGCTCGGACCAGCGTCCGTCGCGAGCGCCGCGAGCGCGGCGCGCGAGATCCACGGAAATCGCGCACCCAGTTCCGCGAGCTTCTCCCCCGCCGGCCGGTCATCCTTGCGCCCCACGAGACGGTACGCAGCGGCCTGCACCCTCACCCGGCGGCTGTCCGAGAGAATTCGCTCGCTCTCGATCGCCGGCCCCTCCGACCAGTGTCCGTAGCGCCGAATGGCCCCCTTCGGACGGAATACCTCACCCATCGATGGCATCGCATTGAAGAAGTGCCGCACCAACGGTGGCGTCGTGTACAATTGCGCGTTCCGCACGCCGGCTCGCGCCGCGGCCGCGGTGATGCACCGTACATCCCCGCCGATCAGGTAGTTGCGGAACTGGATCACGAACAGCTTCTGCCGGAAGGTCAGCCCATCGGCCTCCTGGACCAGCTGCACCTCCTTCTCCATCCGGTCCAGCCAGGCCTGGCGGAGCTCCCAGCTCAGGAACGCCAGCCGATCGGGACCGTACCAGATCGGCGTGGCGCGCCGCCTACACGCCAGCGCCATGAGGAAGGCCCGGTCGAAATCCGGTGAGTACTGGTCGAGCGCTGCCCCCTTGGCGTAGATCCGCAGCAACCGCCGCGGCATCCGTTCCCTGAACTTCTGGATGGCCCGCGCGAGAGGCACACGCGCGTCGCTTCCGCTCAGCCCCTGCAAGAGCACGCCGGCGGCCAGGTCGCGAACCGACACCCGGCGTGTGTTCCCGAACTCGGCCATGGCATCGGCATTCTGCCCCGTGAGCACCAGATCGCTCCCCTGGTGGCGCGCCAGGTCGGCCAACTCCAGATCGACCTCCGGGTCGGTATGAATCGCGCACGGACGATTGCCGAGGTCCACGCATTTGATCTGGCGCCAGGGACGCAACACGTTCAGCCGGAGCCCGGAGCCCGCGAGTCGCGCGTACGCGGTGGGCAGCTCGCGGTCGATCAGCAGGTAGTGCGCGACGGTCACCGCGGCGCGTGATTCGCGCATCGCGAGCAGCATCGCCGTGGAGTCGGCACCGCCCGAGAAATTCACCTGTACCTGTCGCGCGCTCCGGGCGATGGTCGCCGCCGCGCCCCGGATCGCCTCCGGGAAGCCTCCAGGCGCGTCGCCACGCGGAAAGAGATCCCTGCGCGTGCATCGCAGCGCCTCGCCGGAGAACCGAAGCTCGAGCACCGACAGCGGGCAGCTCTTCCCGATTCCGGAGATGGGGGTGCCGCTGCCATAGATCGTACCGGTGCGGAACAGCTCGAAGAGGCTGACCTCGTCGAGCTGGGCATCGCCTTGCGCCAGCCGTGATAGCCTGGGCGACACGAGTAGCCGGTTCCCCTGGATGCGGTAGAAGTACTCCGTGAGGCCGTACAGGTCGCATCCGAACAGCACGCCGCCGTCGGGGCCGATGCAGGCGCAGAGCGCGCCGGCCCCGCTGAACCCGAGCAGGAAGTGCTCTATCGTCTGGGACTGCCGCGGGTCCGCGAAGAGCAGCGGGGCGCCGGCCACGAGCACGTCGTAGCGGGCCACCCTCCCGAGTGGGCGCATTCCGATGATCCGCCGCGTGACGATCGTCGATGGATCGATCGCCAGCAGATCCGGAATGGGTGCGCGATCGAATGCCTCGCCAGGAGGCGGTTCCCGCCGGTCCGAGTCGCGCGTGCCCACCGGAACTCCTCGACATCGATGCGTCGCCGATGGCGACGCGGAACAGCTCAGCGGTCTGCCAGCTCGCCCGTGAAGACCAGTCGCCCTTCACCGCGGAGGCTCGGGCGCCACGTGGCGTTGCCCCGGTCACCATTCCGGCGCAGGGTCACTGTGACCTGCCGCTCCGAGTGCGTCACCAGCGTCACCACGTCTCCCGCATCGCCCCATGCCGAGAGGAGGATCGCGGTGGCGATCGCTCCGGTGCCGCACGCGAGCGTCTCACCCTCTACCCCGCGCTCGTAGGTCCGGATCCGCCAGCTCCCGCCCTCGCCCGGCGCCACGAAGTTCACGTTCGCTCCCGCCGGGCGCAGCGACTCGTGGAGCCGGAGCGGCCGCCCTCGCCCCACGACGTCCAGCCCCTCCAGCGAGTCGCGCAGCACCACCAGGTGCGGCACTCCCACCAGCGCAAACCCGATCCGCCGCTCCCCCTCCTCCAGCGCCACCCCCTCCGCGGTCGGGCGTACCTCCGCCACTGCCGGCAGGTCCACCTCCGGGAGCGCGCCGACCATGCGCGCGCTCAGCACGCCGGAATCGGTCTCGAAGCGCATCCCCTCGCGCTTGCCCGCCCCGAGGTCCGCGGCGAGGCGCGTCACGCACAGCGACGCGTTCCCGCACATCGCGGCGCGAGACCCGTCGCTGTTGTAGTACGACATCCGGAAGTCCGCGTCGCGCCCATTCGGCGCCTCGATGAACACCACCCCGTCGGCGCCGACTCCGGTCCCGCGCGCGCACAGCGACTCGATCACCGCGGGGGTCGCCATCGCTCCCACGGGCTCTTCGCGGTCGTCGAACACGACGAAATCGTTCCCCGACCCGCTCATCTTGTAGAAGCGCCAGGCCGTCATCAGAGTTGCCCCGTGATCGACCACCAGCGAAGCCGCCACACCATCCAGATCGCTTCGCGCACGATCTTCTTCGACATCTTGCTCTCCCCCTCCGTCCGATCCACGAAGACGATCGGGATCTCCGCGATGCGGAACCCCTTCTTCCACGCGCGGAAGCTCATCTCGATCTGGAACGCGTAGCCGTTCGACTTCACCGCATCCAGGT
>CAMLEQ010000147.1 GCA_946479015.1 uncultured Gemmatimonadota bacterium
GGCCTGATGGCAAGCAGTACGTGGCCGTGCTCTCGGGCATCGGCGGCTGGGCCGGTATCGGCGTGGCCGCGGGCATCGGGGCCGAGGATCCGACCGCCGGGCTCGGCGCGCTCGGTGCCTTCGGTGATGCGGGCTCGTACAGCACCCAGGGCGGCACCCTGACGGTGTTCGCACTCGACAACGCCGGCGGCAAGTAAGCCGACTGATGTAGACGAGGTCGACCGATCCCGGTGTCGGAGCAGCTCGCTCCGGCACCGGGTTTGGTCTCCCACCCGTGATCTCGACGAATCGAACCGAAGGCATCGATGCAGTTCAGACTTGGTTGGTTGGCGGCGGTTCCCCTGCTCGCGCTTCCACTGCTCCCGGGGGCGGGCGCGGCGCAGACGGATACCAGCTCTCCACGCCTCGGCGTTCCGGAAGGCGTTCTACCGGTCGCCAAGGCGTGGCGTGACCTGAAGGCGCTCCGGGTGTGCGGCGACCCGGACAACCTTCCCTTCTCCAACAGCAAGCAGCAGGGATTCGAGAACCGGATCGCCACGCTCCTCGCGAAGGAGTTGGGCGATTCGGTGACGTACCTGTGGTGGCCGCATCGCCGCGGCTTCGTGCGCAACACGCTCAGCGCAGCCGAGTGCGACGTGATCATGGGAGTGCCGAAGGGGTTCGACCCGGCGCTCGAGACGAAGCCGTACTACCGATCGACGTACTACATCGTGTCGCGGGCCGACCGGCACATCGACCTCACGACACTGAGCGACTCGTCGATCAAGAACTACAAGATCGGCGTCAACATCATCGGATACGACTACACGAACACGCCGCCCGCGGAAGCCCTGGCGGCGCGTGGCATCTCCAAGGGGCTGAAAGGGTACAGCACGTTCTACGGCGAGGAGCATCAGCCGGGCGACATCATCGATGGGGTGGTGAAGGGGGAGGTGGACATCGCGCTCGTGTGGGGGCCGCTCGCCGGCTACTTCGCGAAGCGGGCGCCCGTGCCGCTGAAGCTCGTCGCGCTCCCCGACTCCGATGCCACCGGACTGCCGTTCGCGTACGACATGGCGATCGGCGTTCGGCACGCCGACCGGGAGCTCCGCGACACGCTCGACACGATCCTGAGTCGCAAGCACGACGAGATCCAGGCGATCCTGCGCGAGTACAACGTTCCGACGGTGAGTAGGGCGCACTAAGGGGCGCGCGTCAGGACGGACGCGTGCCGTTCACCTCAAGTCGGCCGAAACCATCAGAACCCGACGCCGACGCCACGATGGGACATGAACCTGCCGATGAGACACTCCACGGAGATCCGCTCGGGGCGCATTCGCCGCATTGCCGGGCTCGGCCTGTTCGGCGGCTGTGCGCTCCTGCTGGCGACAGCGGGATGCACGCGACCGGAGAGCAAGTCCGCGAGTGACACCGGGACGGCGGCGGCCGCACCCGCCGAGGCCACGACGCCACCCGCGCCCTCCACGACGGCGCCGGCCAACACGGCAACCGTGGCGAGCGAGTCGACCGGGGAGACCACTTCCACCGCACGGACGCGCCCGTCGGAGCACGCGCGCACCGAGAGCACGCACACCACGAAGCACAACGCGACGGCGGCGGCACCCAAGCGGGCGCCCAAGCGGCACGCCGACACCGCCACCACGTCCACGGCTGGCGCCACCACCGTGCAGCCCGCGCAGCCGGCGCAACGCGCCGACACGGCGAAGCGGGCCGACACCTCGAGCGCCACGGCGGGACAGGCGAAGACCGTCGCGGGCGCGACCACCGAGAAGGCCGATTCCACCTGCTCCACCGAGAACGGCTCGGCCGGCGTGCAGCCCGCGAAGCCGGGTCCCGATCCGCTCCTCGTGAACCAGTCGGAGTACGACGGGTGGAAGATGTTCCACGTCTACTGCTACCGCTGCCATGGCTTCGACGCCATGGGCGGCGGCATCGCGCCGAACCTCCGGCACTCGCTCGGTCCCGACGGCAGCGTGGACCACGCGTGCTTCATCAAGACGGTGACGGAGGGGCGTCTGGCGAAGGGAATGCCGTCATGGAAGGCGCTGCTCGATCCCGACCAGATCGAGAACATCTGGCACTACCTGCAGGCGCGGAGCTCCGGGCGCCTCGCCCCGGGGCGGCCGCACACGGCGAGCAAGGGCTGATCGTCGCGCGCGGAGCGTGCAGGGAGAGGGAGGGCGCCGGACGCGCCCTCCCTCTCGCGTTTCACTCGAAGCGGGAGGGCACCCCGTGACTGGGCATCGTGATGCGCGGCGCGCCATGTTCGCCGCCTCGGTCGTATGGTGCGTGGCGCTCGCACCGTTCCCCGGCAGCACGGCCGGCGTCCTCCCGCACCGCGTGGCGCCGGCCGACACGGGAGAGGCGCTCACGCGCGCCCAGGTGCTCGACCGGCTGGCGCGCGCCACGGAGCGCTCCCCCGCCGACCTCGGCGGGGCCGACCTGTCGGGCCTCGACCTCTCCGGCGTGGACTTCAAGCAGGCGAATCTCGCCGGTGCTCGGCTCGTGCGCACGAACTTCACGCGCGCGAAGATGTTCGGGGTCACACTGAGCCACGCGGTGGCGCGCGATGCGGACTTCACCGGCGCGGTGCTGGACGTCGCGGTGATGCGCGGAACGGATCTCACCCACGCCAAGCTCCGCGACGCGAGTCTCTACGCCACGATCCTCATCGGTGCCGACCTCACCGGGGCGGACCTGACGCGCGCGCGCGTGATCGCGGCGCTCACGAACGCCAAGCTCGTGCGCGCGACGCTCTCGCACGCGAACTTCGGCGCCGATCCCGGAAATCAGCCGATGGGCGTGATGTTCACGAACCTCACCGACTCGGATCTCTCCGGCGCCGACCTCGCGGGGGCGAACCTGCGCAAAGCCTCGCTCGTGCGGGCCAACCTCACCGGGGCGGACCTCGCCGGCGCGGACCTCACCGGCGCCAATCTCGCCGGGACCGTGATGCGCTCGATCCGCGGGCGCGCGACGATCGTCGGGCTGGACAAGGCGAAGAACGTGGACCAGGCGGTGTGGTGAGCGCCGGCGCGCGGCGGTCCGCGCTCACCCGAGCCTGGACCAGATCGCGTCGGGGTGGCGGTCGATGAGCCACGCGTCGAGCCCCCAGTAGCGCCCGGCGCGCGCGAAGAAGAAGGCGATCATCATCGCCAGCAGCATCACGTGGAAGCCCTGCTGGCCGGAACTCATGTGCTGCACGGCGAGTCCATAGAAGATCACCTGCAGCGCGCCGAAGAACGCGCCGAGACGCGTCATGAAGCCGAACAGCAGCGAGAGGCCCACCGCCGTCTCGCCGAGCGCCGTCAGATGCGCGAAGATGTGCGCGTGCGGGATCACGGTGTCGAGCAGGAAGGAGCGGTACCAGCCGATCGGATTGTCCGCCGCGTACCTGGCGAGCAGCTTGGGCATGATGGCGACCCAGCGCGAGGTGGCCATCGGCAGCGGCAGGACGCCCCACGCGAGGCCGATGGTCACCTTGGTGAAGAGACTCTTCACGAACCACACGCCGACCACCATGCGGAGCAGGGCGATCCAGCGCGCCGGGTGGTGCATCGAGGGAAGAGCCGGCTTGGAGGACATCATCAACCTCGTTGAGAAGAGTCACGCCACCGACGACGACATCGGCGCGCGGTATGGGAGTTGCTTTTCCTGCCGGCCCGCTTTCTCGGAGCAGCACGCAATGCGAAGCTCGATCGCCCCCACGCCGCCCACGCGGCGCGCCTGCACGTTGGCCATCATCCTCGCGCTCCTGGTCCCGGTGTTCGGGAGCGCCGCGCAGAGCGCCACAGCGAGCGCGGGTAGCAGCGGCCAGTCGGCTGCCGCCGACCCGGGCGCGGATGCGTTCCATTTTTCCCCGGCCGCACGCACCGCGCTGCAGCAGCTCTGGAACACCAGCATCGACGCGAAGCAGGAGCGCGTCGCCTGCATCGGCGGCCGCGCGGAGAACGGCCGCGTGGACATCACGACCATCGAACCGATCGCCGCGCCGCGCGCCGATTCGGCGAACATCTCCGCCAAGACCTCGCTGCGCGAGTGCGCGCCGCCGCACTGGTTCGGCACCGTTCACACGCACATCGCGAAGTTCGCTGGGCAGCCGTACATCATCTTCTCCGCTCCCGACCGGCTCGTCATGGACATGTGGCGCCAGCGGTGGCACCAGGATGGCGTCTTCTGCATCCTGTTCAGCGAAACGGAAGCCAACTGCGAGGCGGGATACCGCCTGAGCGGCCACGCCATGTACAGCTACACGCGGGGGAACAAGCTCCCCTTCTAGGAGCGCGCCACCGTCGGGCGTGCGCGCCAGACGCGCGCCCCTTCGTTCGCGAAGGGGCCGACGTACACGGCCCCCGCGTCACCCAGCTCCTCTCGCACCCGCGCGGCGAGCGCCGCGCCGGCCGCATCGCCCCGCACGAGTCCGTACACCGCCGGCCCCCACGAGCTCTGCCCCACGCCGGCGGCACCCCAGTCGGTCATCCGCTCCACCAAGCCGGCCGCCCCGCCGGGGGAGAACGCTCCCCCCTGTACGGGGGCGAACCACCGACCGTTGATGCACTGGATCTCGGTGAGCGCGTGCCCGAAGGTGGCGAGGTCGTGCTCGGCGAGCGCGGGAAGGAGCGCCATCAGCACCAGGTGCGACACCCGCATCACGCCGCGCTCCGGCGGGGGCGGCAGGTGCGCGAACGCCGCGCTCTCGGCTTCTCCGCTGACACCGGGGCGTCCCGGCGGAATGGCGAGCACGCACCGCCAGTCGTCGGGAAACGCGAACCGCGCGAGCAACGGCGCCGGATCCTTGCTCGCGCT
Source organism: uncultured Gemmatimonadota bacterium (assembly GCA_946479015.1). Next base: position 4,807 of record CAMLEQ010000147.1, read on the forward strand.
CCGGCGCCCCCCCTCGAGCACGAAGCCGCCGTGCGCGAACGTCCAGGTGCCGATCGCCGAACGGCGCGCCCGTCCGACATCCCGCGCCAGTCCGGCCACGTCGGTGGGAAGACCATGGAGCTCGGCGAGCGCGCGGGCCACGGCGAGGGCGAGTTGCGTGCCGGAGCCGAGCCCGGAGTGCGCGGGGATCGCGCGATGCACGCGAAACGCGGCGCCGCCCGCGAGCTCGTGCGCGGCGAGGAAGCGGCGCGCGAACTCGAGCACGCGATCGCCGGACGGCCCGTCGGCGACGAGCTCGCGGGCGGGCGCGGCCTCGAGGAGGAGCGACGGTGCCGGGACCGCTCCGCCGATCCCGCCGAACCTCCGGCCGAGTCCGCCGCGCAGGTCGAGCATGCCGAAATGAAGGCGCGCCGGCGCCTCCACGAACACCGCGTCATCGGACTGCGTGGTCATGGGGCTCACGGTCTCCTGCTCACGGGGAGGCATCACCGAGCTTCTCGCGGATGAACGCGGTGAGCAGCGCCATCGCCTCGTGCTCCCGCGGGCCGGCGGTCTTGTCCACGATCACCTGCAGACGGCGGTACTCGTCGCGGATCTCGCTCGCGGGGAGGAGGTGCGTGCGCGTGGCGAGGATCGCCGCTTCCAGCACGGCGAAGCGCGCGCGGTTGAAGCCGATGAACTCCCGCCGCGTTCCGCGGTGCACGACGCGCATCCCGATGCGCGCGCGCGGCGGCGTGTCATCGATGTGCTCGGCCTCGAGCTCGCGCCAGCCGCACGACGCCTCGAGCACCACGCCGCGCACGCGCGCGGCGGGCACGGTGGGGAACACGGGACTGGAGATCGCCGCGCGCGCGAAGATCCGCACGTCATCGGTGATGTTCACGACCGCGACGCCGGTGTCGCGCACGTTGCGGAAGGTGGTGGTCTCGAGGAACGGCTTGAGCACCGGCCGCTCCTCGTCCCACTCCACCCCCATCGGCGCGATGTTCACCCGGCCATCGACGTCCATGGTGGTGACGATCGACTCGATGATCACCGCCCGCACTCCTCGCGCACGAGCGCCGCGTAGGCGTCGCGCACGCGCCGGGTGACCTCCCCGATGACACCGGTGCCGATGGCACGGCCGTCGAGGCGGACCACGGGGGCGATCTCCCGGATGGAGCTGGTGAGGAAGACCTCGCTGGCGGCCGACAGCTCGGCGGGGGCGAGCACGCGCTCGACGGCGGGACGCGCGTGCGCAGCGGCGATGCCGAGCACCGCCTCGCGCGTGATCCCCGGCAGGACGCCGCACGAGAGCGGCGGCGTCACGAGCACGCCGTCCACCACCGCGAACAGGTTGCTCGCGGTGGCCTCGGAAACGTGGCCGGCGGTGTCGAGGAAGATCGCCTCGTCGGCGCCGGCCGCGCGCGCCTCGGCGAGCGCGATGATGGCCTCGGCGTAGGCGAGGCCCTTCACGCCGGCGGTCGCCGCGTGCTCGTTCCGCCGCGCCCGCGCGACGCGCGCCGCGAGCGGAGCGCCCGCCGGGGATGGGGGCCCGTCGATCGGGTGAATGGCGACCACCACGGTGGGCGCCGCGTCCGGCGCCGGCGCGAGGCCGCGCGCGCCGACGCCGCGGCTCACCGTGATGCGCAGCGCGCCGTCGACGAGCCCTGCACGCCTCGCGTCGCGGACTGCGTCATTCACCATGGCCGGAAGCGTCGCGGGGAGCGGGAGCGCCAGCACGCGCGCGCCGGCGGAGAGACGCCCGAGGTGGCGATCGAGTCGGAAGGGCGTCCCACCGTACACGCGCACCGTCTCGAACAGCCCGTCGGCGAGCGTGAAGCCGCGATCGAGCGCGGACAGGTGGGGCGCCGACGGGTCCGCCGCGCGCCCGTTCACCCAGAGGAGCGGTGCTCCCACCCTCGCTCCCGCCCGGGGCGGTGCCGCGTCCGCGACTTCGCGCGCCCCCGAGCTCACCGGACGAGCTCGACCGGCGGCGGAGTGAACAGGTCGCCCGCAGGCGCGGCGAAGGCGAGGTCGGCCCGATCGGGGAGCTCGCCCCCCCGCGCCGCCGCGCCACGCAGGAAGCGGTCGAGCATGCGGTAGCCGTGCTCGGTGAGCGCCGACTCGGGGTGGAACTGGACGCCCACCACCGGATGCTCGCGGTGCTCGACGGCCATGATCTCACCGTCCTCGGACCGTGCGATCACGCGCAGCGCCGGCGGAAGCGACTCGGGGGCGATCACCAGGGAGTGATAGCGCGTGGCAACGAACGGGGAGGGGAGCCCGGCGAAGATGCCGCCCCCGTCGTGATGGATGCGCGAGGGCTTCCCGTGCATGGGCTGCCGCGCGCGCACGATCTCCGCGCCGTACGCCGCGCCGATGCACTGGTGACCGAGGCAGACACCGAGCACGGGCGTGGCGGCGCCGAACCGGCGCACCACCTCGGTGGAGATGCCGGCCTCGGCGGGAGAGCAGGGGCCGGGGGAGATGATGATGTGCGACGGCGCGAGCGCCGCGATCTCCTCGATCGTCACCGCATCGTGGCGGCGCACCACCGGCTCGTCGCCGAGCTCGCGCACGTAGCGCGCGAGGTTGTAGACGAACGAGTCGTAGTTGTCGATGAGGAGGATCATGCTGGCTGCGGGGAACCGTGTGGCACGCGCGCGAGCGCCGCGATGAGCGCGCGCGCCTTGTCGAGCGTTTCGCGGTACTCCTGCTCCGGATCCGAGTCGGCGACGATGCCGCCGCCAACGTTAAAATACACGCGGTTCCCGAGGGCGGCATAGGTGCGGATGACGATGCTCGTGTCCATCGTCCCGCCGATGCCGAGATAGCCGATCGCGCCGCAGTAGATCCCGCGCCGCGACGGCTCGAGCTCGGCAATGATCTCCATCGCGCGCACCTTCGGGGCGCCGGTGATCGAGCCGCCGGGGAAGGCGGCACAGAGCAGGTCCACGGCGTCGCGCCCCGGCTCGAGCTCGCCGGTGATGGTGGACACCAGATGGTGCACGGTGGGATGGTGCTCGAGCGCGAACAGCTCCGGCACCCGCACCGAGCCCGGCGCGCAGACGCGCGACAGGTCGTTGCGCAGCAGGTCCACGATCATGAGGTTCTCGGCGCGGTCCTTCGGGCTGTCGGCGAGCGCGCGCGCGAGCGCGGCGTCGTGGGCGGGGTGGATGCCGCGCGGTCGCGTCCCCTTGATCGGCCGCGCCTCCACGTGCCCGGCGCCATCGGCGCGCAAAAAGCGCTCGGGGGAGGCGCTGACGACGCACAGCTCGCCGAAGTCGAGGAAGGCGGCGAAGGGCGCCGGGTTGATCGCGCGCAGCCGGGTGTAGAGCGACCACGGCGGCTCGCGCAGCGGCGCCTCGAGGCGCTGCGACAGGTTCGCCTGGAAGATGTCGCCGGCCACGATGTACTCGCGCACGCGGGTGACGGCATCGAGGTAGCCGCGGTGCGTGAACGAGGAGCGGAGCTCGATCGCGGCGCCCTGCTCGACGTCCTCGACGGGATAGGCGGGCGCGGCCGTCACGCCGGCGGGGAGGACGCGGGGCGCGGGCGGTCCGGCGGCATGCTCCGGCGTGGGAGACTCGAGGCGCCGCCGCACCATCGCGAACCGCTCCACGGCGCGCCGCCGCCCCCGCTCCCCGGTCTCCGGGATCCCGGTGGACACGATCCACGCGCGCCGCTCGACGTGATCCCACGCGATCACCCAGTCGTAGAGCGCGAGCATGGCGTCGGGGATGCGCAGGTCGTCGTGGCGCGGCGATGGCAGCCGCTCGAGCACGGCGCCCCA
>CAMLEQ010000148.1 GCA_946479015.1 uncultured Gemmatimonadota bacterium
TCGAGACCGCGGTCTACTCCGTGATCACCGTCGCGGGGTGCGCGGCCATCCTGGGGAAGGACGGCAAGAGCCCCGAGAGGACGGCGCGCGCCGCCACGGCGCTGCGCATCACGGCGCAGGACCTCAAGGAGCTCGGCGTCATCGACGAGGTGGTGCCGGAGCCGATCGGCGGCGCGCACGCGAACCACGAGCAGGCGGCGCGCGCGCTCCAGGAGGCGCTCACCGGGCAGCTCGATGATCTGCGCCGCTACAAGCCGGACAAGCTCGTACGCCGCCGCCGGGAGAAGTTCCTCGCCATGGGCCGCTTCGCGGAGTAGTCGGGTGACGCATCTCGTCGAGGTCGCGTTCAAGGGGAACCGGAAGGAGTTCTTCCTCTGGGACGGGGATGAGCCGCCGAAGGTCCACGCGCCGGTGATCGTGGAAGCCGATCGCGGGGAGGACCTCGGCCGCGTCCACGCCATCGGCGAGCTGGCGGCGAAGCGGTGCGGCGGATGCGCTCACGGCTGCGGCGGCGAGCCGCCGCAGCGGCGGATGCTCCGCCCGGCGACCGTGGACGACGAGCGGCGCGCCGCCGAGCTGCGCGCGCAGGACGAGGACGCGCGCCGCCGCGCCATGGAGCGCGTCCGCGCGCACGCCCTGGTGATGAAGGTCTCCGACGCCGAGTGGCAGTGGGACCGGAAGAAGCTCACCTTCTACTTCACCGCCGAGAAGCGCGTGGACTTCCGCGCGCTCGTCCGCGACCTGGCGTCCGCCTTCCGCACCCGCATCGAGCTGAAGCAGATCGGCGTGCGCGACGAGGCGAAGCGGCTGAGCGGGATCGGGCGCTGCGCGCGCGAGTACTGCTCGGCGTCGTGGCTCCCCGAGCTGCGCCCGGTGAACCTCCAGGTGGCGAAGGACCAGCGGCTCTCGCTCAACCCGTCGCAGATCTCCGGGGCGTGCGGACGGCTCATGTGCTGCCTGCGCTACGAGCACGAGTTCTACGTGCAGAGCCGCAAGCGCTTCCCCAAGGAGGGAAAGATCCTCGTCACCGCGCGCGGCGAGGAGAAGGTCGTGGCGAACGACATCTTCAACGACCGCGTCACGCTCCGGTCGGTGGAGGGCGACGTGCGCGTGGTCCCGCTGGCGGAGCTGAAGGCGGAGCTGGAGCAACGCGCCCCGCTCGTGGACGAGCCACGCGACGACGAGCCGCCGGCGCCGCCCGCCGGGCAGGCGGATACCGGCGACGAGCTTCCCCTGGACGAGGAACGCGCGCGCCCCGCGCTCCGCGCCGCGCGTCCCCCGCGCCGAGAGCGCGGCCAGGAGAGCGCCCCGGCGCCAGCGCCGGAGCCCGCCGCCGATGGCGACCCGGCCGTTCCCACCGACGCCGCGGAACCCCGCGACCGCCGCCCCCACCGCCGCCGCGGCCGCCGCGGCGGACGGCGGAACAGGCCGGGCTGACCACCGGTCGATCCACCGACTCACGAGAACGTGTCCCGCTTCTACATCACCACCGCCATCGATTACGCGAACGGCGACCCGCACCTCGGGCACGCGTTCGAGAAGATCGGAGCCGACGCCATCGCGCGCTATCACCGCCTGCGCGGAGATGACGTGTGGTTCCTCATCGGCATGGACGAGCACGGGCAGAAGGTCGCCCAGACCGCCGCCGAGCGCGGGCTCGCCCCGCAGGAGCTCACCGACCGCGTGGCCGAGAGCTTCCAGGCCATGTGGCACCGCCTCGGCATCTCGAACGACCAGTTCATCCGCACCACCGATCCGGGGCACAAGGACGGGGTGCGCGAGCTGATCGAGATGATCTTCCGCCGCACCGAGGCGGACGATCCGCCGGAGCGTCGCGACTTCTACGAGAAGTCGTACGCCGGCTGGTACTGCGTGGGGTGCGAGTCGTTCAAGCAGGACGCGGAGATCGTGGACGGGAAGTGCGTGCTCCACCCCACGCGCGTGCTCGAGTGGGTGGAGGAGAAGAACTGGTTCTTCCGCCTGAGCCGGTACGCCGACTTCCTGCGCGAGCGCCTGACGAGCGACCCGGAGGCGGCCCGCCGCTCCTGGGAGGGAGAGCGCCCGCTGGTGCTCGTGCGCCCCGAGAGCCGCTACAACGAGATCCGCGCGCTGCTGGACCAGGGGCTGGAGGACATCTCCGCGAGCCGCGCGCGCTTCGCGTGGGGGGTCCCCTTCCCCCGCCCCACGAGCGACGGCGAGACGCAGACCACGTACGTGTGGTTCGACGCGCTCCCCAACTACTGGACCGCCACCCGGCTTCCGGGCGCGCACGGCGCGTGGCCCGCCGAGCTGCACGTGATCGGGAAGGACATCACGCGCTTCCACTGCGTGATCTGGCCGGCGATGCTCCAGGCGGCGCGCCTGGCGCTCCCCCGGCAGGTGTTCGCGCACGGGTTCGTGAACCTGGGCGGCGAGCGGTTCAGCAAGAGCGCCGGCGTGAAGCTCGACCTCGGCGAGGCCGTGGACCGCTACGGCCCGGACGCGTTCCGCTACTTCCTGCTGCGCGAGGTCCCCTTCGACGCCGACGGCAACTTCTCGTGGGAGCGCTTCGAGGAGCGCTACACGGCGGACCTGGCGAACGCCTTCGGGAACCTGGCGAGCCGCACGATCGCGATGATCGAGCGCTACTGCGGCGGCACCGTCCCCGCGTTCGATGCGGATGCCGCGGCGGAGGCGGCCGGGGTGCTCCACTCGCACCAGGAGGCGTACGTGCGCGCGATGGACGGGCAGCTCCTGCACGAGGCGCTGGCCGCCGCGTTCCGCATCGTGTCCGCCGCCAACGGCTACGTGGACCAGAAGGCGCCGTGGAAGCTGGCGAAGGATCCCGCCCAGCGCGCGGAGCTGGAGCGCACGCTGGCCGTGCTCGCGCACGTGCTGGCCCGCCTGGCGGTGCTGCTGTCGCCGTTCATGCCGTCGAAGGCCGAGGCGCTCTGGATGCAGCTCGGCGCCCCCTCCCCGCTCGACCGCACCACCGCCCTGCGGGCGGATGTGGAGGTGGCGGACCGGCTGGATCCGAGCGGGTGGCGGGTGGTGAAGGGGGAGGGGCTGTTTCCGCGGGACAAGGTCGGGGGATGATTGGGGGCCAGGGGCCAGGGGCTGGGGGCCGGGGGGGAACCGCGGGGTGCGGGGCGCGGGAGGCGGGGAACGGCAGGAACGAGGAACGCGACGGGGCGCCGGCAGCATGCCGGCGCCCCGTCGCACTTCCGCATCGTTGCTCTGGCAGTGCCTGACCCCTTACACCGTCGTTCCCCAGATCCCCCCGGCCCCCGGCCCCCAGCCCCTAGCCCCTCGGAAATCCCTACCGCAAGAGGAGTTACGATTCTTTCCACCCCAAAACATCCGCCGCCAGAAATGTGACCCCGGGCGCGCGCCGGCCGTCTGGCAACTGTACGCCATTCACCTCACGTGGAGCGCGCCGATGCGAAGCCAGCGCCGCTGGACCCTCATGGTCGTCCCCGAAGGATGCGACTCGCCACGGAGCTTCTCGATCTCCGAGAAGACCGTGCGACGAGCCGCCGCGGCGCTCTCCACCCTCGGCCTCGTGGCGCTCCTCGGGGTCGGTGTCCTGATCAGCGAGTTCGCCGCCAGCCGGCGCTCCGACGCGGCCCCCCTGCACTCCGCCGACCCGGCCCTCCAGGCCCGCCTCGCGGCGCTCAGCGACACGATCCAGGCGATCGAGCACCGCGACGAGCAGATCCGTCTCCTCGCCGGCCTCCCCGCCGATTCCGTGGATTCCACCGGCGCCATGCTGGCGGGATTGGGTGAGGATTCCGCCGTCCTCGGCACCGTTTCCCTGTCCGCGCGACCCGACGTGGACCTCATGATCCGGCGCGCCAACTCGCTCGCCGCCAGCTTCGCCGAGGTCTCGGACACGCTCGCGCGCAACGTGGACAAGCTCAAGCGCATCCCGTCCATCATGCCCACGGCGGGGTGGCTCTCGAGCGCCTTCAGCCGCTCGCGCTTCCACCCCATCCTGCACTACGCCCGCCCACACGAGGGGATCGATGTCAGTGCCCCGATGGGCGCGCCCATCGTCGCCCCCGCCGCCGGAACCGTGACGCGCGTCGGCTGGGAGAACGGCTACGGGAACGTGCTGGAGATCGACCATGGCAACGGCATCCTCACCAAGTACGCTCACTGCTCGCGCATCGTCGTGCACGAGGGGCAGCACGTGCAGCGCGGCCAGGTGATCGCCAACGTCGGCAGCACCGGCCTCTCCACGGGCCCGCACCTGCATTACGAGATCCACGTCCACGGGAAGGTGGTGGACCCGCTGACGTACGTGCTGCCGGGGGGGGCGATTCCGGACTGACGCGGGACGCGGGATGCGGGGCGTGGGACGCGGGGCGCGCGTGATACAATGAAGTGCGACGGGGGCTGCGGCACGTGCCGCAGCCCCCGTCGCGTTCCACGTTCCCCCGCGCACTGCGCCCCGCGTCCCTCCGTTACGCGCCCCTCGCCCCGCGCCCCGCGTCCCGCTCCTCCAGCGCCTTCCTCAGCGACGGCTCCGGATCGATCGCGTTCCCCCACTTCCCCACGTGGATCTCGAAGTGCAGGTGCGGCCCGGAGGGCGCGGCGTCGCCGGAGTCGCCCACGTAGCCGATCACGTCCCCCGCCGCCACCCGCTCCCCGTTCCGGAGCCCGCGCGCGTACGCGTAGCGGGGCGCGGCGCGGTCGTCGCGGGTGCCGGGGTCGTCGTTGTTCAGGTGGTCGTAGAAGTAGAGGTTCCCGTCGTCACCGCGGAGCAGGAGCTCGTAGCTCTTCCCCTTCTTCGGCAGCGAGGTGGCGATCCAGTCCACCGTGCCGCTCGTCGCGGCGAGGATCGGCGTCCAGCGCGGGCAGAAGAGATCCTGTCCCCTGTGCCGCCGGCGACCGCCGTCGCGCGGGTCGCCGAAGCCGCTCGTGAAGCGCACCGAGTCCGCCGCGAGCGGGAAGACGATCGGCACCACCGCCGGCGCGGGCGTGCCCCCGGCGCCCCCAATCCCGCCCGTCGCGCACGCGCCGGCCGCGACGATGGCCGATGCGAGAGCGGCGAGCCGTACGAGCCTCGCCGCTCCACCGTTCACCGCGCGCCCTCTCACGGCACCTTCGACGCCGGCGGCGGCGTCGCGGGCTGCTGCTGCTGGCCGGCCGATGGCGTCCCGAAGTCCACCTTCGGCGCCTCGCGCGAGCCCGGGTTCGTCACCTCGAAGTAGGGCTTCGCCTTGGCGCCGATCACCTTCGCCGTCAGCGTCTGCGGGAAGGTGCGGATGTACGTGTTGTACTCCTGCGCCGCCTGGTTGTAGTCGCCGCGGGCCACGGCGATCCGGTTCTCCGTTCCCGTCAGCTCGTCCTGGAGCCGGAGGAAGCTCTGGTCCGCCTTGAGCTGCGGGTAGGCCTCCGACACCGCGAGCAGCCGCCCGAGCCCCTGCGTGAGCACCGCGTTGGAATCCGCCATCTGCTGCGGATCGTGCGTCTGGATCGCGTTCAGCAGCCCGGAGCGCGCCTTCGCCACCTGCTCGAACACCTGCTCCTCGTGCTGCGCGTATCCCTTCACGGTGTTCACCAGGTTCGGGATGAGATCGGCGCGCCGCTGTAGCTGCACCTCGATCTGGCTCCGCGTCTGGTTCGTCTGCTCGTCCAGCCGCTGGATGGTGTTGTACCCACACCCAGCGAGCAGCGGCACGAGCAGGAGTGCGAATCGGCGTGTGCGCATGGATTCTCCTCCCGAAGATCAGGATGGCCTGAAGCTCAGTTGCACCAGGTACTTTCCGGGCTTCACCGAGCCCGTGGCGGTCTTCCACGCGCCGGCGGCCTTGTCGTTGAGACACTGATTCACCGCCTTCCCCGCGTGCGACGACCACGTGTCATCCGCCACGCGCGCATCGGAGACCCCGCTCCCTCCCACCGTCACCACCATCGCCACGCCTCCCTCGAGGCCCGGATCCGCCTTCTGCCCGTACTCCTGGTAGCAGAAGCGCGAGAACGACTGCTCCCGCTCCACCGCTTCCACCAGCGCCGGCGGCGCCGGAGGGATCTGCGGGCGCGTGCGGGCAGCGTGCCGTACCGGAGGGGGGGTGAACGTGTCCGGCGCCGCCGGCGGGATCGCCGACTGGAGCGAATCCAGGTTCACGGGCGTGGTGTCCTGCTGCTGCGCCACCGGGGGAGCGGACGGCTTCTTGTCGCGCGGACAGCCGGCGAGCACGGCGAGCAGCACCGGCGCGATGAACGCGTGTCGTCTCATGAGTCTCCAAGCTGGTCGATGAAGTGCGCGAGGCGGCGCGCGCCCGCGAGGTACTCCGACAGCACCGGTCCCACGTCGGCGGGGGCGATCCGCTCCGCCCCCCGCACGTGCCGCACCACCCGCGCGAAGGGCACGGCATCGATCCCCGTACGCTCGGCCACCCGCCGCGCGAGCGCCTCGTAATCGGTGGGCGGCGACTCCCCCTGGTAGCGCAGCAGCGCGCGGAAGATCACCATGAACGTGCTCAGGCTCGCCGCGAGCAGCTCCACCAGCCGCCCGCGGTCGCCGCCGGCGGCCAGGATCCCCTGCCGGAGCTGGAGCAGCTTCCCCATCGCCTGGTACTCGAGCTGGAGCCGCAGGTCGCGCCGGTCCACCGCGATCCCGTCGAACGGCGGCGTGCCGTGCAGCACGCGATGCCGCTCGAGGATGTCCGCATACTCCATCGGGAACACGTCGCTCGACGCACGCCACTCGTTGACCGTGAGCGTGAGTGGCGGCGGGTTCCCCCCCTCCGCCCACGCGCGCGCGATCGACGCCTCGCGCTGCAACAGGTCGAGGTCGAGCGCGTCCACGAGGACGAGCACGTTGTAGTCAGACCGCTTCGCGATGTGCTCCCCCGCCGCGGCCGAGCCGTACAGCACCACCGAGCGCAGCCCATCGCCGAACGCCTTCCGGAGCTGTGCGACCAACTCATCGAGTGTCATCGTCGCCATGGTCGTGTCTCGTCCTCACCAGCTCGAGCCGCCGCCACCGCCACCGAAGCCGCCACCACCGCCGAAGCCACCGAACCCTCCGCCGCCGCCACCGCCACCGCCCCACCCTCCACCCCCCCAGCCGCCCCCGCCGCGCCATCCGCCCCCGCCCATCGGGATGAAGATCGGGATGCACCCACCGCAGCCGCTGCGCCGTCGCCCACGGTTCCCGAACAGCGACATGAGCACGATGACCGCGATGATGATCAGCGGCCACGGGATCCCATTGCCGCCGCCCTGCGACACCCCCTCCGGGGGCGCCGGGGCGTTCGCCGCGAGCGAGGTGTCGAGCTGGAAGTGGAACTCGCCGGCGAACCGCTGCGCGACCTGGAGCGCAATCTGCTCGATCCCCGCCCCGTAGTCGCGCTGCTGGAAGAACGGGATCGCGGCGCGGCACATGTCCCCGGCCATCGCGTCGGTGACGAACCCTTCGGCGCCGTACCCCGTGGCCACCCAGCAGCGGCCGCGCCCCGTGCTGCTCGTCTCCTTCGGCACCACGAGGATCACCACGCCCGTGTTGCGCGTTGGGTCACCAGGATTGCCGAGCTTCCCCACCTTCCACTGGCGCCCGATCTGGAGCGTCACATCGCTCGGATCGCGGTCGCCGATGTCGGGGAGCGTGACGACCACGATCTCGCCCCCCGACTTCGCCTTCACGTCGTCGATGATGCGCTGGGTGCTCGCCTGGCGCTCCGCGGAGATGACGTTCGCGAAGTCGTTGATGTATCCGCGGGGCGCCGGAATCTGGAGCTGCTGCAACAGCAGCAGGGCGCCGATCGCTCGCAGGGCGAAGTGCCACACCGTGAGCTCGCTCTCCTTCGCTCGCCCGATGCGAGGCGGCGGGCGCGGCGCGCTCCTGGCACGCCGCCGCCCGCCGCGCGTGACGGACGAGCCGCGGGTGATGGTTCGATTCTATCGTACGCGCGGCGGGGGAGGAAGTGTCGCGCCGCCCGGCGCGCCGGTCGCGTCTACCGGCTGAACACGAAGGAGAAGCTGTACGTGCCCCCTCCCTGGTCGGACGGCGGGAAGTGCCACCCCATGATGCGCTGGCGGATGCACCCCTCGGCGTCGGACGCTCCCGCGCCGGACCAGGTCCGCTTCGTGATCTCCACGCCGTTGACGCTTCCCGAGCCCGTGATCGTCACCGCCACGCCGATCGTTCCCGCGAGCGCCGGGTTCGCCTTGAGCCCGTACTCCTGGTAGCAGAACTGGAGCTGCGACTGGCGCGACCGCACGTAGTTGCCGAGGTCGGACACGTTGCGCCCCGCGCCTCCCACCTTCTCGGCGCGGATCACGCTCGGCGGCGCCACGCGCACCGTGGCGAATCCCACGCCGCCGCCCCCTCCCACGCCGCCCAGCCCTCCCCCGCCGGGGGTGCTCCCGAGCCCCGTTCCGAGGCCGCCGCGCCCCGGCGTGCGCGAGCCCTGCCCTCCCTGGCCGTAGGCGATCACCGCCTTCCCGCCGCCGCCGGCGTTGGGCGTGGCGCCGCCGCCGGAGTTCACGGGAACGGCGGGCGCGTAGCCGAGGAGGGCGCGCGCGCGGGAGATGTCGGC
>CAMLEQ010000149.1 GCA_946479015.1 uncultured Gemmatimonadota bacterium
CGCGCACGCCGCCGAAGCGAATGGCCCCCGGCGCCGAGGCCGAGGAGCTCGAGCGGAACCCAGCCAGAGCGCCCGAGCGGCGCCACGGCCGAGGAGCCCGAGCGGAACCCAGCCAGAGCGCCCGAGCGTCGCCACGGCCGAGGAGCTCGTGCCCGCGCCGCGCGCGCGCTCGGTGACGCCTCACGACGAGGCGGGGTCGGCTCGGGTGTCATGAGAGACCATCGCACCTGCTCCGGCCATTGCCTGACGCGCCTCCGTCGCGCGCGCGTGGCGATCCTCGCCGCCACGGCCATCGCGTGCGGGGGCGATGCCCCCTCCGCGCCGCCGCCCCCACCACCGCCTCCGCCGCCCGTCTCCGAGGTGCCTCCGCCTCCCGGAACCTCGTGCTTCGGCGATGGGGAGATCTGCTCGGTGGAGCTCCCCACCTACGACGGCTCCGGGCAGGTGGTGCACCCCGATCTCGTGCTCGACGTCTCCGGCTTCGGCGGCCACCAGTACTGGCTCGCGTTCACCCCCTACCCGGGAGGGAACGCGGGGTACGAGAATCCGTCGCTCGTCACCGGCGATGCACGGCCGTGGTGGGTGGTCCCCGATGGCGTCGTCAATCCCATCGTCCCTCAGCCCGTCGGCGGCCACTGGTCCGATCCCGACATCGTCCTCGACGCCACGGCCGGAGTGCTCCGGTACTACTTCCGCTCCACCGTGGGCGGGCGCGACGACGTGCTCCTCATGACGAGTCCCGACGGGGTCCACTTTAGCGAGCCGCGCGCGGTGACGGGCGCGCCGGGGATCGCCATCGTCTCGCCGGCCGTGGTGCGCGAGGGAGATGGGACGTGGACGATGTGGTCGGTGAACGCCGTGCACGGGGGGTGCGGCGCGACGGAGACGACCGTCGAGCGGCGCACATCACCCGACGGCGAGCTGTGGTCCGAGCCGGCGGCCGTGCAGCTCGAGCAATCCGGGCGGGTGGTCTGGCACCTCGACGTGCAGTGGATCCCCAGCCGGCGCGAGTACTGGGCGGTCTACGCCGCCTACCCTGTCGGCAGCGGGTGCGCGGCCACCGATCTGTACTTCGCGCGCAGCGCCGATGGGATCAGGTGGACGACGTATCCATCGCCGCTCGTGGCGCGCGGCGACTTCGCGCCGTTCGCGAACGCCGTCTACCGCTCGACGTTCAGCTACGACGCCGAGCACGACCTCGTGCGCCTCTGGCTGAGCGGCGCGCGCTTCGATGCGAACTGGACGTGGACCGCCGCCACCGTGCGCTTCTCGCGCGCCACCCTGGAGGCGCGCGTCGGCACCATCCGCGAGCACCTGCCGAGCGCCGAGAACGGTCCCGTGTTCTGGGATCCGCGCGGCGGAGCGGCGGGCGCGGCGAACTTCCCCTGAGCGCCGCCGATCGCGACGGGAGACCTCCCCCGGGAGAAATTTGCGGGAGGATGCAACCTTTTTCCCCCTGCTACGTACTAACCCAAGGTGGGCGATGCCGACCCACCGACGCCTCCTATTGGGCAAGAGTACGGAAAAAGCCGCTGGTCCCGGTGGTATGATCTCGCACGCGTTCCCTTCCTCCTTGCGCGTGAGGTCATCTTCCAAACCCCGGGCCAGCGGCTTTTCCGCGCGCCAAGGTACGTGCCGTTGGGCCCGTTGTCCAGAGCGGGCGCGGCTGGGGGGCGGTTAGGCGGGGCCGCCCCCCGATCAGAACAGGCTGAGCTGCAGCTCCGTCCTGCCGGCGCCGCCGAACGCTCCCACCACGCCATCCTGCGGCGCGGCCACCACCTCGCCGCGAAAGCGCGTCCGCCCCAGCGCGGTGCGCAGCGTGCGTACCGCCAGCGCGGGATCGTTGCACGAGTCGCTGAGGTGCGCCAGCACCAGGTGCGTGAGCCCGGCGTGCGCGCGCTCCGCCGCCAGCGTCGCCGCCGCGCGGTTGCTCAGGTGCCCGTGCGATCCCGCGATCCGCTCCCGCACCGACGGCGGGTAGGGCCCCGCACGCAGCATCCCCTCGTCGTGATTGGCCTCCAGCACCAGCACATCCAGGCGCGACAGCGCCGTGCGGAGCGCCGGCGTGATGTGTCCGATGTCGTAGGCGATCCCCGCGCGGAACCCGGTCGCGCGCTCGGTGGCCACGAACGCCACCGGGTCGGCCGCATCGTGCGGCGTGGGGATGGACGTGAGGGAGATCTCGCTCAGCTCCAGCGTGGCGCCGCTCTCGAAGCGGCGCACGTCGGCCTCCGCCAGCGCGGGGAACGCCGCCACCGTCCCCGTGGTGGCATGGATGCTCCACCCCCACCGCTTCGCCGCCGCGCACGCGCCCCGCACGTGATCGGTGTGCTCGTGCGTGATCACCACCGCCTCCACCGATTCCGGGGGCACCGAGATCGCCCGCAGCCGCTCGGCGAGCACTCGCACCGGGAAGCCCGCGTCCACCAGCACGCGCGAGCCGGCGCTCTCCAGCAGCACGGCGTTCCCGCGGCTGCCGCTGCCCAGCATCCAGAGTCTCACGCGCGAACCTCGCACGCGAGCGCGTGCGCCGCGGCGAGCTGTCGCCGCTCCGCCTCGTCCAGCGCGATCCCGCGGCGCGACATCGCGCGCTCGGCGGTCTCCAGGAACTTCTCCAGTCGGTACGTCGACAGATCGCTCCCCTCGCCCCAGGAGAAGGGCGGCACGTACTTCGGCGGCATCGTGCTCCCGTAGACGTTCGAGCCCGCGCCGATCACGCTCCCCGTCGTCAGCCGCGTGCCGATCCCCGTCTTCACGTGATCTCCGAGGAAGGAGCCGAGCTTCAGCGCGCCCGTGTCGCGCACGCCGCGCGGGGTCCAGAGCTGCACCGTGCCGTACGTGTTCTTCAGGTTGCTCGTGATCGTCCCCGCGCCCAGGTTCACCCACCGCCCCAGGTACGAGTGGCCCACGAAGCCGTCGTGCGACTTGTTCGCGTGCCCGAGCACCACCGTCTCGCTGATCTCCCCCTTCACCATGCTCGCCTCGCCGATCGAGCACCCGTGCACGCGGTCGCCGAGCACGCTCGCGCCCGGGCCGATCGCGCAGGGGCCCATGAGACGAGTGAACGCGCGCACGGATGCGCCGCGCCGCACCAGCACCGGACCGGCGGTGACGTCGAAGCACACCGCCGGTTCCACCGTGGCGCCGCGCTCCACGTACACGCCGTGCGCGCCGAGCACGATCGCCTGCTCGGGGATCGCCCGGTCGATCGTGGGGCCGATCGCGGCGATGTCATCGCGGAGCTGCGCGAGCAGATCCACGATGAAGCTCCACACCTCGTCCAGCCAGCGTCCCGGCAGCTCGACCACGCGCGCCCCCCCGGCCCCGATCGTCTCGAGCGCCGCCTCGCCACCGGCGAGCTCGGTCAGCGGCGTCGCCCGCGAGAGCCGCACGGCAGCCACGCGGCCGTCGCACATCCAGACGTCGGCTTCCCGCTCGCTCCATCCGAGCGGCGCCACGCAGCGGGTGTTCGCCACCACCGCGCCTTTCGGCAGGTCGCCGACGGCGGCCGGCGGCGCATCGAGCTCGGAGAAGCTCGCGAGATGCGGGGAGGTGATCGTCCCCGCCGCGGTGAGGCCGAGCGCGAGCTCCCATCGGCGGCGGATGAGCTCGATCCCCGCGCGCATCTCGCCGATCGGACGCGTGAGCGCGAACGGCTCGAACGTCCGCGCGCGCGCGTCATCGTACAGGTAGAGCGGGCTCACGGATGGTCGCGAACGGTGGCGGGAAGGGAATCGAGCAGCGTCTTGAGGTCGGCCGCGCGGTCGATGGTGGTGACGAGCGTGAGGCCGTCGCGGCTCACCACCACGAGGTCGGATACCCCGTACATCACCACCGTGTGCCCTTCGGCGTGCACCACGTTCCCCGCCGCGTCGAGCAGGTGCGCGTCGCCGGCCACGGCGTTCCCGTGCGCGTCGCGGTCGCGCACCCGGCGCAGCGCCGCCCACGTACCCACGTCGTCCCAGCCGAAGTCGCCGGGGAGGACGAGCACGCGCGCGCTGCGCTCCAGGACGCCGTGGTCCACGCTGATGGGCGTGGCGGCGGCGAAGAAGCCGGCGAGGTCGCCGCACGCGGCGAGCGGCAGCGCCGGGGCCACCTCCGGGGTGTGCGCCTCGATTTCCGCGAGGAAGTCGTCGGCGCGCCACACGAAGATGCCGGAGTTCCAGAGGAAGCCGTCGCGCACCATGCGCTCCGCCGTGGCGCGGTCGGGTTTCTCGGCGAATCGCGCCACGCGGCGCGCGCCGTCCACCGCTTCGGCCGGCTGGATGTAGCCGAATCCGGGATCGGGGCGGCTCGGCACCACGCCTACCGTCACCAGGCTCTGCGCCCGCTCCGCCACCGCGGCGGCGTGCTCCAGCGTGGCGCGGAACCCCTCGGGGTCGCCGATCGCCCAGTCGGCGTGCACGCAGAGCATGGTGCCCTCGCTGCCGTCGCGGCGGCGGACCTCCGCCGCTGCCCACGCCAGAGCGGGAGCCGTCCCGGCCGCGCGTGGCTCACCGATCACGTTCTCCGCCGGGAGCTCGGGAAGGAGCGCGCGCACCTCGGGCGCCAGCGACGCGTTCGTGATCACGAGCATTCGCTCCGGCGGCACGAGCGGCGCGAGGCGGTGCACCGTATCGGCGAGCAACGGCTCGTGGTCCACGAGCGGGAGGAGCTGCTTGGGGCGGCGCGGGGTGCTCAGCGGCCAGAAGCGGGAGCCGACGCCGCCGGCGAGGATCACGGCCCAGCGGCTCACCGGTCGCCCGCTCCCTGCTCATCGGGTCCGATCCCCACCAGCTCCGCGGCCCGTGCGTAGAGCTTCTTCGGGCTGAACGGCTTGGTGAGAAACTCGCTCGCGCCGAGCGCCATCGCCTGTTGATGGTGCTGCTCCTGCCCCGCGGCGGTGAGAATGATGCACGGGATGCCTGCCCAGCGCGGCTCCGCGCGCATGCGCGCGAGCACGTCGAGCCCGCTCACCTGCGGCATCATGAGGTCGAGCAGCACGAGCGCGAGCGCCGGGTCGTCCTCCATCGCCTGCAGCGCCTCGCGGCCATCGTACGCGAGCGTGACGGCGAACGGCCCCTGCTCGAGCTTCATCTTGATGATCCGGCCGATGTGTGGCTCGTCGTCGGCGACGAGCACGTGCAGCCGCTCCGGCTCCGGCGACATGTCAGACGAGCGCGGCGATGTTTTCGCGGTTGCGGCGAAGCTCGAACAGGAGCTGGCCGAGGTTGGCCGTGGGGCGGGCGAGCACGAGGAGGATCGCCTCGCTGGAGAGCACGGAGATCACGGCCACGCTCCCCTGCGCGTACTCGAGGATGGCGGTGGCCAACGATCCCCGGCTGTCGTGCGCGCCGTATTCGTCGGCGGCGGCGATGATGGCGGGGATGAGCGCCGCGACGCTCTCCGCGTCCACGTGCGGCGAGGTTTCACTGTCGATCAGGAGGCCGTCGCGTCCGAGGACGACGGCGGCATCGACGCCGTCGCGCTGCCGGAGCGCGCCGACGAGATCGCGGATGGTGGGCATGCGAGCTCCGTCTTCTGGTGCAGCGAAGCTAGACCTCGCCGACAGTGAAGTCAAGCGAAGCCAATCGCTTGAACTCTCCCGTTCCCAACGGTATCGTTCCCAGCCTACCACACATGCGTCATCACTCAGCGCGCAGGTACATGACGGCCAGATTGCTGCTCCTCTGCGTCGGCGTCCTCGCCGTGGCCGCCACCACGGCGTGCGGCGATCCGTTCAAGGCCACCGCCACGGTGCAGAACATCGACGACACGCTCGCGTTGTACGGTCTCAGCGAGGCGCCCGCCAACGGCCCCACGGGGATCAACACGTTCGTGCCGCGGGCCGTGCGCGCGGATCCGTCGCAGAATTACGACATCCTCTTCGACATCCGGCCGGACTCCTCCGGCGCGCGCACGGCGTACATCCTCCCGCCGCGCGCGGTGGGGCTGTTCGGGAGCGCCGGCATCATCAAGGACAGCACGCAGGCGTTCGAGGAGATCACCCAGGCCCCCGTGCGCGGCTACGACGATTCCACCGCCGTGCCCATCAAGGCCGGGGACGTGCTGCTCGTGCAGGCGGCGTCCTTCGCCTGCGCCTCGCAGCTCATCACCGACCGCCGGGTGATCTACTCCAAGATCGTGATCGACAGCGTGAACTACTCCCCCTTCGACCCGGATACGAACCCGGCGGGGAGCACGATCCACCTGCGGATGCGCGTCGATCCGAACTGCGGCTTCATCTCCTTCGCGGACGGTCTGCCCGGGTTCTGACGTGCACGATCTCAAGCTGCTGCGAGAGAACATCGACGCGCTGCGCGACGGGATGCGGCGGCGCGGCAAGCTCGATGCGCTCGGTCCGGTGATCGACCGCGCCGAGGCGCTCGAGCGCGACCGGCGCGCGCTCCTCCAGGCCGTGGAGGAGCGCAAGGCGGCCCGCAACGCCGCGAGCCAGGAGGTGGCGCGGCGCAAGCGGGCCAAGGAGGATGCCGAGGAGCTCATCGTCCGCACCCGCGCGCTCGGCGAGGAGATCGCCGAGCTCGAGGCGCGGCTCGGCGGGGTGCAGGCCGACCTCGAGCGCATCCAGTACGAGCTGCCCAACCTCACCCTCCCCGACGTGCCGGAGGGCGGGGAGGAGGCGAACACCGTCGTGCGGTCGTGGGGCGAGCCGCGCCCCGGCGACGGCGTGCTCCCGCACTGGGAGGTGGGGGAGCGCCTGGGGATCATCGACCTCGCGCGCGGCGCGAAGATCGCGGGCTCCGGCTTCGTCGTCCTGCGCGGGCTCGGCGCGCGCCTGGTGCGCGCGCTCATGTCCTTCATGCTCGACCTGCACGGGCGCGAGCACGGCTACGAGGAGGTGTGGGTCCCCTACCTCGTGAACCGGCAGTCGATGACGGGCACGGGGCAGCTCCCCAAGTTCGAGGACGACGCGTACGTCACCACCGACGACCTGTTCCTCATCCCCACCGCCGAGGTGCCGGTCACGAACCTGCACCGCGACGAGGTGCTCGCCGCCACCGAGCTCCCGAAGGGGATGACGGCGTACTCGCCCTGCTTCCGCCGCGAGGCGGGGGCGGCGGGGAAGGACACGCGCGGGCTCATTCGCGTGCACGAGTTCGACAAGGTGGAGCTCGTGCGCTACGCGCGGCCGGAGGACTCGGAGGCGGAGCTCGAGCGGCTCACCGGACATGCCGAGGATGTGCTGCGCCGGCTCGGCCTCCCGTACCGCGTCGTGCTCCTCGCCGCGGGCGACACCGGCTTCTCGAGCGCGAAGACCTACGATCTCGAGGTGTGGGCGCCGGGGGTCGGGAAGTGGCTCGAGGTCTCCTCGTGCTCCACCTTCACCGACTTCCAGGCGCGGCGCGCGAACATCCGCTACCGCCCCGCGCCCGGGGAGAAGCCTCGCTTCGTGCACACCCTCAACGGCTCGGGTCTGGCGTTTCCGCGGACCATCATCGCCATCCTCGAGCACTACCAGCGCCCCGACGGCACGGTCACGGTCCCGGACGTGCTGCGCCCGTTCCTCGGCGTAGACGTCCTCGCCTGACCGATGCGCCGCGGCGCGCCGGTCATCGTCCTCGGCGGGCTCGTCGCCCTGCTGCTGGGCTCGTACGTCCTCTACTCGCGGCGCGTGGTGCTCGAGCTGCGGCGCGACGCGGGGCGCTACGGAAAGATGTACGCCCGCGTCTTCCGCGCCCTCGCCGACCCGCGCGAGGAGTCGGGGAACGCGGCGCTGCTCGACCTGTCGCAGCACATCGGCGAGCTCGGCGTCCCGGTGATCGTCACCGACACCGCGGGAGCCCCGACCGCGGCCGCGAACCTCCCCTTCCGCGCGCCGCTCGACGATCCGCGCGTGCGCGCGTACATCCCCGTGCTCGACCGGCAGAACCCGCCCGTGATCGAGCGCGGGGTGGGGACGGTGCACTTCGGCGACAGCAAGTTGATCACCAGCCTGCGCGTGATCCCCGTGCTGCTCGCGTCGCTGCTCGCGATGCTCCTCGCCGCCGGCGCGTACGTGCTCCGCACGCGCAGCCGCGCCGACCGCGAGATGGTGTGGGCGGGGATGGCGCGCGAGTCGGCGCACCAGCTCGCCACTCCGCTCTCGAGCCTCAGCGGCTGGCTCGAGCTCCTGCGCGAGCACTGCACCGATTCGCTCTCCGCCTCGGCGATCTCGCACATGGACGCCGACCTCGTGCGCCTGGAGCGCGTGTCGCACCGCTTCGAGCGCATCGGCCGGCCGCCGCGCCGCGACCGCGTGGACGTCGGCGACCTCGTGGTGCGCGTCGGCGCCTACTTCCAGGCGCGCGTCCCCACGCTCGCGCACACCGTGCACATCGTGGCCTCGCGCGGCAGCGAGCCCGTGGTGATCGAGGGAGACGAGGTGCTGCTCGAGTGGGCGCTCGAGGTGCTCGTGAAGAACGGGCTCGACGCGCTCGCCGGCCGCGGCGGACGCATGTACATCACCACCAAGCG
>CAMLEQ010000150.1 GCA_946479015.1 uncultured Gemmatimonadota bacterium
CAGCGCCGACGGCCTCCCCACCTACCGCAAGCGCCCGCCGCTCGCGGTCTTCCCCTCCACGCGCGACGAGCTGGTGCGCGTGGTCCGCCTGCTCGCCGAGGAGCGCCGCCCTTTCGTGCCGCGCGGCGCGGGGACGGGGCTCTCCGCCGGCGCGCTCGCGGAGGGCGATGCGGTGGTGGTGGGGCTGAACCGGCTCACGCGCATCCTGTCCATCGATCCCGTGAACCGCGTCGCGGTGGTGGAGCCGGGCGCGGTGAACGTGTCCATCTCGCGCGCCGCGCTCGCGCACGGGCTGCACTACGCCCCCGATCCCTCCAGCCAGAGCGCCTGCACCATCGGCGGCAACGTGGCGGAGAACTCCGGCGGCCCGCACTGCCTCAAGTACGGCGTCACCCTCAACCACATCGCCGCCGTCACCGTCATCCTCCCCGACGGCGAGATCGTGTCGCTCGGCAGCGCGGAGGGAGAGACGGAGGGCTACGACCTGCTCGGTGCGTTCATCGGCTCGGAGGGGTGCTTCGGGATCGCGCTCGACGTGACCGTGCGCCTGACGAGGAATCCCGAGGCGGTGCGCACCATGCTCGCGGACTTCTCCTCCATCGAGGCCGGCGCGCGCGCCACCTCGGCGATCATCGCCAGCGGGATCGTTCCCGCCGCGCTCGAGATGATGGACGGCCCCACCATCCGCGCCGTCGAGGCGTCCATCTACGCCGCCGGCTACCCCGCGGACGCCGAGGCGGTGCTGCTCATCGAGCTCGATGGCCTCGCCGCCGGCCTCGATGCCGACGTCCGCCGCGTGGAGGCGCTCTGCCTCGAGGCGGGGGCGCGCGCGGTGCGCGTGGCGCGCGACGAGGCCGAGCGCGCGCGCCTCTGGCAGGGGCGCAAGAAGGCGTTCGGCGCCATGGGGCGCATCGCCCCCGACCTCGTGGTGCAGGACGCGGTCATCCCTCGCACCCGGCTCCCCGACGTGCTGAGCGCCATCCACCAGATCTCCGCGCGCTGGGGGATCCAGGTGTGCAACGTGTTCCACGCCGGCGACGGCAACCTGCACCCGAACATCGGTTTCGACGGCCGCGACCCCGATCAGACCGACCGCGTGCACCACGCCATGCGCGAGATCATGCGCGCGTGCGTGGACGCGGGCGGCACGATCACCGGGGAGCACGGCATCGGGCTCGACAAGCTCGAGTACATGCCGCTCATCTTCTCGGACGAGTCGCTCGAGGCGCAGTGCCGGCTGCGCGACGTCTTCGATCCCGAGCGGCGCGCGAACCCGGGGAAGGTGGTCCCCGTGCACGCCTGCCGGGAATGGACGCAGGCGCCATCCGCGCGAGCGGGGGGTGGGCGATGACCGCCGCGCTGCCGCGAGAGACGGTGGCCGTTCGCGGCACCGACGAGCTGGTGCGTCTCGTGCGCGAGGCCGCCGCGGAGCGCGAGCCGGTGCGCGTCGCCGGCCGCGGCGGGTGGCTCGACGCGGGGCGCCCGGTGGCCACCCCCCGCACGCTCTCCCTCGCGCCGCTCTCCGGGATCGTGGACTACGTCCCCGGCGACCTCACGCTGACGGCGCGAGCCGGCACGCCGCTCGGGGAGATCGCGCGCGTGACGGCGGCGGAGCGGCAGTGGCTCGCGCTCGATCCGTTCGGCGCGGCGGACGGCACGCTCGGCGCCACCATCGCCACCGCGTCCGCGGGCCCGCTCGCCCACGCCTTCGGCGCCCCGCGTGACAACGTGCTCGGGCTCGAGGCGGTCACCGGCGACGGCCGCGTCGTCCGCGCCGGCGGCCGCGTGGTGAAGAACGTGGCCGGCTTCGACCTCGTGCGCCTGTTCACCGGCGCGTGGGGCACGCTCGGCGTGATCACCGAAGCCACCGTGCGCCTGCGCGCCCTCCCCGACGTGGATGAGAGCTGGGCCATCCCCATCCCCGCCGACGCGGCGGCGCTCGACGCGCTGCTCGCGCGCGTGCGCGCCGCCGCCATCGCGCCGCTCGCCCTCGAGCTGGTGAGCGGCGCGCTCGCGCGGCGGCTCGCCGCCGGCGATGCGGCCGCGCTGCTCGTCAGGCTGGGCGGCAACGGCGAGGCCGTCGCCGCTCAGCGCGCCGCGCTCTCGGCGCTCGGCGCCGCTGTCCCCGCGCCGGCGGAAGTGTGGGGCGCGCTGCGCGCCTGCGAGCCCGCGCGCGCCGCCGTCACCCGGCTCTCGTGCGCGCCGTCGCGCGTCGTCGGCGCGTGGACGCTCGCCGCTCACGCCGCCGGCGACGCGGACGGGGCGCTGCTGCACGCCTCGCCGGGACGCGGCATCGTGCGCTGCATCGTGCCGGAAGAGGCGCCCGCCCTGCTCGACCGCGTGCTCGCCGCCGCCGCGCGCTTCGAGGGGACGGTCATCCACGAGCGGCTCCCCGCCGCGCGCTGGAGCGGCGTCCCCGGCGCGCTGCGCCACCGGCTGGAGCGCGGCGTGCGTGCCGCGTTCGACCCCGAGCGCATCCTGAACCCCGGCATCCTCGGAGACGACGCGTGAGCGAGACCGCCGAACGCCCCGCCTGCGCCCTGCCCGGCACGCCGCTCGCCGACGCGCTGCCGGGGATCATGACGTGCGTGCACTGCGGCTTCTGCCTGCAGGCCTGCCCCACCTATCTCGCGCTCGGCGACGAGAACGACTCCCCGCGCGGCCGCATCCTGCTCATGCGCGCGCTCGCGGAGGGGGAGCTCTCCCCCGATGACCCCGACGTCGCGACGCACATCGACCGCTGTCTCGGCTGCCGCGGGTGCGAGAGCGCCTGCCCCTCCGGCGTCCCGTACGGGGAGCTGCTCGAAGCCACGCGCGCCACGCTCGGCGAGCGGCGCCCCGCGCCGGCGGTGGCGCGCCTCGTTCTCTGGGTGTTCGCGCGCCCGGCGGTGCTGCGCCCGCTCCTCGCCGCCGCGCGCCTCGTCCGCGCCACCGGACTCGCGCGCCTCTTCGCCCGCCTCCCGGGACGCGCCGGCTTCGGCGCCGCGATGCTCGCCGCCTCCGCCTCGCCGCTCGCGCGCCGCGACTACGCGCCGCGCGGCAGCGGGGCACGCGGGCGCGTGGCCGTGCTGCTCGGCTGCGTGATGGAAGGGCTGTTCGCGACCACCAACCGCGCCACCGAGCGCACGCTCGCGACGAACGACTACGAGCTGGTGAACGCGCCCGGCCAGGGGTGCTGCGGCGCGCTCCACGCGCACGCCGGAGACCTCGACGGGGCGCGGGCGCTCGCCAGAGCGAACATCGAAGCGTTCGAGCGTTCCGGGGCGGAGTTCATCGCCGTGAACGCGTCCGGATGCGGCGCCATGATGAAGGAGTACGGTCACCTCCTCGCGCACGACCCCGAATGGGCGGCGCGGGGCGCGGCGATGGCCGCCCGCGTGCGCGATGTGAGCGAGCTGCTCGCGGCCGCCGGCCCGAAGCCCGGCGCCCCCCTGCCCATGCGTGCCACGTATGACGCGCCGTGCCACCTCGTGCACGCCCAGCGCGTCTCGCGGCCGCCGCTCGCGGTGCTCGCGGCGATCCCCGGTCTCGACCTCGTGCCGCTCGGCGACGCGGAACAATGCTGCGGCAGCGCCGGCATCTACAACCTCGTGCAGCCGGAGATCGCAGCGGCCGTGCTCGCCCCCAAGCTCCGCCACATCGAGCACACCGGCGCGGCCATCGTCGCCACCGGGAATCCGGGCTGCCTCATGCACATCGGGGCGGGGATGCTGCGGGCCGGGATCGCCGCGCGCGGCGTGCACCCCGTGGAGCTGCTCGATGCGTCCTACGCGGCGGACGCCCCGTAGCGCGTCCGATCGCGCAGCCGTTAGCTTCCACTCATGATCGACGCCCTGCTCTGCGAGTTCGAGGGGGTGCTCGCCGACACCGACGCGCTACGCCGGCGCGCCCTCCAGCGGGCGCTCGCCGACGAGGGGCTCTCCCTCCCCGACGATGTCGCGCGCGAGCACTGCTCGGGGCTCGCCCTCGAGCCGTCGGTGCGCGCCGCCCTGCACGCCGTGGGCGCGGCACGCGACGAGACCGGCGTGTCGCTGCTCGCGCTCCGCGCCAGTCGCCATTTCACGGCGCTCACCGCCAAGGGAATCTCCCTCGCGCCGGGGGCGCGCGAGCTCGTCGAGCGCGCCCGGAGCAGCACGCGCGTGGCGCTCGTCACGCGCGCCGGCCGCCGCGAGGTGGAGTACGTGCTCGCCCTGGCGGAGCTCGAGGGGGCCTTCGAGTGCGTGGTCACCGGCGATGACGTGTCCGCGCCTCCTCCTGCCCCCGACGTCGTGCGCGCCGCCCTCGAGCGCCTCGCGCGCCGGCGTCCCGTGCGGCGCGAGCGGTGCGTGGCACTCGTCGATGCGCTCCCCGCGCTGCGCGCCGCGCACGCCGCGGGGATCCGCGCCGCCGCCATCGCGCCGGTCTCCCCCGCCGTCGCGGCCGAGGCCGACGCCGTGATCCCCGCGCTGCGCGAGGCGTCCCTCGTCGCGCTCGACTCGCTGCTCGAAGGATCGCCGGAGTCCATCGCATGACCGCAAGCTCGATCGTGTCGGGAGAGTTCCCCGTCGTCGGCGACATCGCCGGCCAGGCGGTGGTGATGCATTACGGAGACATCGCCGCCGAGTACGCGGCGCTGCGGAACGGCGCCATGCTCGTGGACCGCAGCGCGCGCGGACGCATGCGGATCGCCGGCGCACGCGCCGCCGAGCTGGTGACCGGCCTCGTGACCAACGACGTGGGCGCGCTCGCGCCCGGGCACGGCGCGTACGCCGCCGCCCTCAGCCCCAAGGGGCGCATCGTGGCCGATGTCCGCATCCTCGCCCGGCCGGACCACCTGCTCATCGACGTCCCCCCGCGTGCTTGGGCCGGGTGGCAGGCGATGGTGCGGAAGTACATCAACCCGCGCATCGCCCCGTACCGCGACGAGTCGGCCGCGCTGCGCGACATCGGCGTCTTCGGCCAGAGCGCGCGCCGCATCGTCGCGGGGCTCACCGGGATCGGAGCGGAGGCGCTGGCGGCGCTCCAGCCGTACGCGCAGCTCGCCGCCCGGGAGGGCGAGCACGAGGTGCTCATCGTGCGCAGCCCCGACCTCGAGCTCGAGGGGTACGAGCTCTTCGCCCCAGCCGACGCCGCGACCGTGCTCCGGGCGCGCGCCGTCGCCGCGGGCGCGATCCCCGCCGGCCTCCTCGCCTGGGAGATCGCGCGCATCGAGGCCGGCCGTCCGGAGTGGGGGATCGACATCGACGACACCACCATCCCCCAGGAAGCGAACTTCGACGAGCTGCACGCCATCTCGTACACGAAGGGGTGCTACGTGGGGCAGGAGGTGGTCGCCCGCGTGCACTTCCGCGGCCACGTGAACCGCCACCTGCGCGGCCTCCTCTGCGGGCGCAGCGAGCCGCCGCCGGAGAAGGCGGCGCTCCTCGACGATCAGGGGAAGCAGGTGGGAGAGGTGCGCTCCGCGGCGCTCTCCCCGCGCCTCGGCGCCATCGCGCTGGCGATGGTGCGGCGCGAGGTTCCCCTCGGCACCACCCTCGCCGTGCAGTGGGACGGCGGCGAGGGACGCGCCGACGTGCGGGAGCTTCCCTTCCCGCTGTAGTGTCCCCGCGCGCGCTCATCACCGGCGCCACCGGCCAGGTGGGGTCGTACATCGTCGAGCGGCTTCTCGCCGATCGCTGGAGCGTGCGCGCCCTCGTGCGCGATCCATCCGCCGCGCGCTGGCTCGAGGCGCTGGGGGCGGAGCTCGTGCCGGGCGACGTGCTCGACCCGGGCCGCTTCACCGTCGGCGCCACCGGCTGCGACGCCATCTTCCACTGCGCGGCACTCGTCACCGCCTCCGGCGGGTGGGAGCGCTACCGGCGCGCCAACGTGGACGGGACGCGCCACGCCATCGCCGCCGCGGCGGCGACCGGAGCGCGTCTGCTGCACCTCAGCAGCGTGGCCGTGTACGGCTCCGCCACCCGCTATCACGACCGTCCCACCGACGAGGACACCCCGCTCCCCTCCCTCGGCGAGCCCGGCGTGTATGCGCGCTCGAAGCGGGAATCCGAAGCGCTGGTGCTCGCCGCGCACGAGGAGGGGCGCATCTGGGGCACCGCCGTGCGCCCCGACGTGATCTACGGCCGGCGCGATCGCCAGTTCGTGCCGCGCATGGCGGCGCTCATGGACCGCGGGGTCTTCCCGCTGCTCGCCGGCGGACGCGCCCGGCTCGCCGTGGTGCACGCGGCCAGCGTGGCCGATGGCGCGGTACGCGCCGTCACCAACGACTGTGCCGGAGGCCGGGCGTACAACCTCGCCAACGACTTCGACGTCACGCTGCGCGAGTTCGTCTCCCTCGGCGCGCGGGGGCTCGGCCGGCGCGTGCGATTCGTCCCCGTGCCGCTGCCGCTCGCGCGCGCCTCCATCGCCTCCATGCGCGCCTGGCTGCGCCTCACGAGAGGAAAGGCCATGGCCTCGTCGGCGGTGGGAACCATCGACTTCCTCACGCGCGACAACCCGTTCACGTCCGAGCGCGCGCGCCGCGAGCTCGGGTGGACTCCCCCGGTGCCGCCGGCCGAGGGGATTCCGGAGGCGTTCCGCTGGTGGGCGACACATCGGAGATGACGAGCCTGGAGCGCACCGCGCTCAAGGAGTGGGCGGTGCTGGTGGACGCCATGGCGCGCGGCGACATCGTCGCCATGGTGCGCAAGGGCGGGATCCGCGAGCAGCGGAAGGGATTCGCCGTGCGCCACGAGCGGTTCCTGCTGTACCCCACCTGGTTCCACGAGAAGGCGGGAGAGCTGGCGCCGCGCTTCCGCGATGCGCTCGCGGCCTCGCACGCCCGCCGGCCGCCGGAGGGCGTCGTCAGGCTCGAGTACGTGGCCGAGGCGGTGGCCGTGTGGGCGGTGTCGGCACTCGATCCGCTGCGCGCGATCGCCGACGCGCACGGACTCGACTGGAGCGCGGTCGAATCGCGCTTCGTCTACCGCGACCGCCCGGGCGTGCAGGTCGTCGCGCTCCAGGTGCGGCGGCTCCCGCGCGTGGTGGAGCTCCCGGAAGCGCGGCGCTACGGCGGGTGCGTGTCGTGGGTCGAGCTCGACCAGGCGGTGGACGTCGCCGGCGCGACGCCGGTGCTCGAGGATTCCCGCTTGGCGAGGCGCGTCGACGCGCTGCGCTCGGTGCTCGGCGAGCCATCGCCGCCGCGCGAGCGGAGCGCCGAGGGGGGATGAAAAAAGAGAGGGCGCAACTTCGCGTTGCGCCCTCTCCACTACCGACTGCGACGAAGCTTACTTCTTGGTCGTGTCCTTCTTCGTCGTGTCCATCTTCATGCCGGTGTCGGCCTTCATCGTGGTATCGTGGGCCATCCCGGTGTCAGCGGAAGGCGCCGGAGCGGGCGCCATCGCGGGAGCGGCGGTGGTATCGGCGGCAGGCGCATTCTCCTTCGCTTTGCAGGCGGCAAGGACCAACGCGGCGGCAGCGACGACGGCAAGGCGCTTCATTTACGTTCTCCTTGTGGGGGGCGGTGATGGTACCAACCTTCGTCCGAGCACGCACGCTGCAATGCAAGGAACGAGCGGTGGTTATTCTACGCGTTCGGAAAGTGCTGTCAAGGGACGTGCCGCACCGTGGCGCGGTCGTCAGCTTGCGGGCGCGCTCCGCGCCTGCCGTGTGTTCCCGCGCCGCGGGACGCCCTCCGGCGCTGGCGGACAACCGCATGGCCCGCAAACACTTGCACCTGGCGCGTCGACCGCTGGCCATTTCCGGCGCACGGTCGCATGTTCCATCTCGTTCCACATCACCGCTGCGAGCATCGTGCCATGACTAGCCCTTCGCGTTCCCCCGGTGCCGACACCCACATGGTGCGCGGCGCCTGTCCCCACGACTGCCCCGACACGTGCGCGATGCTCGTCACCGTCGAGCGCGGCCGCGCGGTGCGCGTCGCCGGCGACCCGGAGCATCCGTTCACGCGCGGCTTCCTCTGCGCGAAGGTGAACCGCTACGTCGAGCGCACGTATCATCCGGAGCGGCTGCTCCACCCGATGCGGCGCGTGGGCGCGAAGGGTGCCGGACGATTCGCGCGCATCTCCTGGGATGAAGCGCTCGACGAGATCGCCGAGCGGCTCGGCGCCGTCGCGCGCTCGGCGGACGGACCGCAGGCCATCCTGCCGTACTCGTACGCCGGCACCATGGGCATGGTGCAGGGCTCGTCGATGGACCGGCGCTTCTTCCATCTGCTCGGTGCCTCCAAGCTCGATCGTACCATCTGCTCGATGGCCGGCACCGTGGGCATGCGCATGACGGTGGGCGCCAACATCGGCGCCGACGCCGAGGGGATCCCCGAGAGCGACCTCGTGCTGCTCTGGGGAACGAACACGCTCACCTCCAACCCGCACCTCTGGCCGTTCGTGCTCCAGGCGCGCGAGCGCGGCGCGCCGGTGATCGCCATCGACCCGCTCCGCACGCGCACCGCGCG